>NZ_JAIXMK010000043.1:0-9883 GCF_020328095.1 Streptomyces sichuanensis | reverse complement strand
CGCCGCCCCCCTACTGGGGGGGCGGCGGCCCGCTGCCGTTCTTCTTTACCGCGTCGGCTTTACCGCGTCGGCCGTCGTCAGACGTTGACGCCGAAGTCCTGGGCGATGCCGGCGAGGCCGGACGCGTAGCCCTGGCCGACCGCGCGGAACTTCCACTCGGCGCCGTGGCGGTAGAGCTCGCCGAAGACCATGGCGGTCTCGGTGGCAGCGTCCTCGCTCAGGTCGTAGCGGGCGAGCTCGGCGCCGCCGGCCTGGTTGACGATGCGGATGTAGGCGTTGCGGACCTGGCCGAAGTTCTGCGAGCGCGTGGTGGCGTCGTAGATGGAGACCGGGAAGACGATCTTGTCGATGTCGGCCGGGAGAGCCGCCAGGTTGACGTTGATCTGCTCGTCGTCGCCCTCGCCGGCACCGGTGACGTTGTCGCCGGTGTGGACGATCGACTGGTCCGGGGTGGACTTGTTGTTGAAGAAGACGAAGTGGGAGTCGGAGTAGACCCGGCCGCCCGCGTTCACGGCGATGGCGCTCGCGTCGAGGTCGAAGTCCGTGCCCGTGGTGGTGCGGACGTCCCAGCCGAGGCCGACCGTGACGGCCGCCAGGCCCGGGGCCTCCTTGGTGAGGGAGACGTTGCCGCCCTTGGACAGGCTTACAGCCATGGGAATGTCCCTTTCTGATGGTGTGGTGCCACGAAGCTCGCGCCCGAAGCTACCGTCATCCCGCATAACGCCGTCCAGGGGATGCAGGGTTCCAGCCTTCTTTACTTTCTTTGCACGATCCTGATGCGGGGGCGGCCCGGGCCGGTGCAAAACGAGGTGACGAGGGCGTTCGCGGCAGGGGAACATGGGACCCATGTCCGGTCCCCACGTCATCCGCGGCTCCGTCTCCCTCCCCGAGGCCGAGCTCATGTGGCGTTTCTCGCGGTCCTCCGGGCCCGGCGGCCAGCACGTGAACACCAGCGACAGCCAGGTCGAGCTGCGGTTCGACCTCGCGGCGACCGGGGCCCTGCCGCCGGTGTGGAAGGAGCGCGCGCTGGAGCGGCTCGCCGGACGGCTGGTCGACGGGGTCGTGACGGTACGGGCCTCCGAGCACCGCTCCCAGTGGCGGAACAGGGAGGCCGCGGCCGTACGGCTGGCGGCGCTGCTGGCCGAGGCGACGGCGCCGCCGCCGAAGCCGCGCCGGCCGACGAAGATCCCCCGCGGCATCAACGAGCGGCGGCTGCGGGAGAAGAAGCAGCGCGCCGACACCAAGCGCGGCCGGTCCGGGCGGGACTGGGGCTAGCCGGTGCGCGACGGGGCCGGGCAGACGAGGGCGGGGACGGGCCGGGAAGAGGGAGACGGGCCGGATGGGCCCGGCGTGCCCTAGCCCAGGTGCCGGTAGCGGCCCCGGAAGTACGTCAGCGGGCCGCTCTCCGTGCTCGGAACGTCGGCGCGCAGCACGCGGCCGATGACGAGCGTGTGGTCGCCCGCGACCACACGCTGCTCCGTCCGGCACTCCAGGACGGCCAGGGCGCCCCGCACCAGCGGCGCTCCGCTGGCCTCGCCGCGCTCGTAGGCGATGTCCTCGAACAGCAGCCGGTCGCTGATGCGGCCCTTCATCGCGAAGCGGCCGGCGATGTGGCGCTGGCTCTCGGAGAGGACGGAGACCGCCCACAGGTGCCGGCGCTCCAGGAGATCGTCCATGCGGGAGCCGTTGCGAACGCTCACCATCACCAGGGGCGGATCGAGGGAGACCGAGACGAAGGCCGTGGCCGTCATGCCGACGTCCTCGCCGCGCGGCCCGTCCTCCGGGTCGTGCGCGGTCACCAGCACGACGCCCGCGGCGAGGCGGGCGAGGGCGGCGCGGAATTCGTCGGCGGTCACTCCTTCAGGATGAGCTATGCCGGTCTCGGTGGGCGAAGTCGTCTGCAACACGCTCTGCACGCTAGCCGCCCGGGGGGACGGGACGCATCGGGCTTCGGGACCAGACGGGTCCTAGGTCGCAAGCGCCGCCGAAGACTGCAGAAGCGCATCCGAACGGTCTCGAAACGAGCGTGAAACGGCGGTGAAACGGGCGCGAAAACGATCCTGCGCCCCGTCCCGCCCGCTTCCCGTGCCCGTTTCGAATTTGCGTTCACGAAGCATAGGGGTGCGCTCGAACGCCAGTAGCAGGACTTCATCACACTTTGTGACTTGAGTCACAGAGGCTAGTAATTGTTGACCCTGTGTACCGGGTGGTCAGCTCGCTGTGATTCAGTGGCCGGGTAAACGGACGAACAAGAAGCCTGGAGTTGCTGTCGAGGTCTCGGGGGAGAGCGAGCTATGGAGACCGAGTCGGAGCCGTATGTCCGCCTGGCGACCTTGAGACAGGTCCATCAGGCGATCGCGGAGCTGAACACCGCGCGCAGCCTCGCGGACACCTTGCAGACCGTCGCCGACGGCATCGTCGCCGGGCTCGGCTATGAGCTCTCGGCCGTCAACCTCGTACGCCCGGACGGGGACCTCGTCGTCGCCGCGGTGGCGGGCAGCGCCAGCGCCGAGGCGCTGATGGCCGGCCGCGTCGGCTCGCGCGTCTCCTGGGAGCGGCGCCTGTCCATGGGCGACCACTGGGGCGGGCTGCGCTTCATCCCGTACACCGAGGGCTGGGTCCTCGACGAGGACGACGTCCCGCAGTGGCACACCGCCGGCCCCACACCGCGCTTCGCCGACGAGTGGCACCCGATGGACCGCCTCTTCGCCCCCATGTACACCGCCGGGCCCTCCGGCGGCGAGCTGCTCGGCGTCATCTCCGTGGACAAACCGCGCAATGGCCGCCGGCCCGGCCCCTGGGGCCGCGAGGCGCTCCAGATGTACGCGTCACAGGCGGCGATTGCGATCAGTAACGCTCGGCTGCGCGCAAACATGCAGCGCGCCCTGGTCCGGCTCGAACGCGAGCAGCAGGCGCTGCGCGCCAGCGAGGAAAGCTTCCGGCAGGCATTCGAGTACGCCCCCAGCGGGATGGCCATCGCCGAGATGGGCGGCGACCAGCACGGCCGGCTCCACCGCACCAACGACGCCCTGTGCCGGCTGCTCGGCCGCTCGGCCTCGCAGATGCGCCGCTACTCCTTCTCCGACCTCGTCCACCCCGACGACATCGGCACGCTCCTGCGCACCTCCGCCGAGGGCGGCCGCGCCGAGCTGCGCCTGGCCCGGCGCGACGGCACGTACGTGTGGGTCTCGCTGCGCAACTCCGTCGTGGCCGACGCCGCCGACGGGCCGCGCTTCCTGCTCACCCACGTCGAGGACATCGAGGAGCGCAAGCGGCACGAGCTGCAGCTCGCCCACCGCGCCAGCCACGACTCCCTGACCGGCCTGCCCAACAGCGCCGAGCTGCGCGCCCGGCTCAGCAGCCGGCTGTGCGGCCGCCCGCCCGGCAGCGACGGCCACGCGGCGGCGGCCGTCGGCCCGTACGGCTCGCTGGAGGGCTTCGCCGAGGTCGAGAGCACGGCGAACGCGGCCGTGAGCACGATCGGCGCCGCGGCGGGGGCGGCGTCCGGGACGGTCAGCGCCATCGGCCCGAGCGCCGCGCACGCCTTCGGCTCCGACGCCGGGCCCGACTACGCGCCGGACTTCACCCCCGACGACTACGGCGGCGCGCCCGAGAGCCCGTACGGGCACGCGCACCTCGTCGACCACCACCACGAGCACGCCATAGCGCCCGACGAGGGCGCCGACGACGGCACCAAGGGCCTGGCGGTCCTCTTCTGCGACCTCGACGGCTTCAAGTCGATCAACGACCGCTTCGGCCACCACACCGGCGACGCCGTCCTCATCGAGGTCGCCCGCCGGCTGAGCAGCGGCGTCCGGGACGGCGACACGGTGGCCCGGCTCGGCGGCGACGAGTTCGTCGTCCTCGCGGACGGGCTCGGCCCGGCCGACGCCGAAGATCTCGCCGTCCGGCTGCGCAACGCGATCATTCCGCCCATAAGGGTCGACGGCCGTGCGGTGCGGGTGGGGGCGAGTTTCGGAATCGGCTGGGCGGGCTGCGGAATGTCCGCGGACGAGGTGCTGCGCTCCGCTGACCAGCGGATGTACGTCGAAAAACGCTCCCGGGCGAAGGCCGGCAGACGAGCCGGCTGAGCCCTCTCGCGCCCCCGCCGGGGGCCCGGGGCACGGCGTGAAACCGCCCTCTCGGGGTAGGCTGCGCCGATGCGGCACCGCCGCCGACCGTGGAGGCCGCCCCGGCCACGACAGCCGCGGTTTCGGCGCGTACGAACGTGGGCGCCGATGGGCACACCATGTGGGGAGTGACAGGGGATGACGGCCGGTAACAACGGCACCGGGAACGCGACGCCGGAAGGCGACGACCCGTTCCATTACCTTTACCGCTCGGAGGGCGGTGAGGGCGGCCAGACCGAAGGCGGTCAGGCGGGAGTCCGCCAGCCGGGTGTCCCCCGCACGTCGTACAACCAGGTACGCCCGGTTGGTTCCCGCACCTACGGCGGCCAGCAGGGCGCCACCGGCGCCCAGCGCCAGCCGAACCCGCACTACGCGGCCCCGGAGACCCTCCCGGGCGGCGCCCCGTCCGCCTCCCACGGCGGTCACGGTGCCCATGGCGGCCACGGCGGCCACGGCGCTTCCCCGGCCCGCCCGAACCGGCGCGGGCTGCTCATAGCCGCGATAGCGGTCGTGCTCGTGGTCGCGGGCGGCATCGGCGTGGCGATGATGAACAACTCCTCCGGCAAGGACGACGACAAGCAGACGGTCGCGGACGGCGGGGGCAGCAAGGGCGACAGCTCCGACGAGTCCGACACTTCTTCGAAGAAGAAGGAAAAGGACAAGAAGGACGAGCCGACCAAGAACCCGTCGGTGAACGACCAGCAGAAGCGCGACGCCGCGAGCCTGCGGCTCGTCGGCGGTGCGACGACCGAGACGGCGGTCTCGGGCGCGCAGGCGAAGGGTGGCGCCTACGTCACCGGCGTGAACCAGCAGGGAGCGGGCGTCGAGTGGACGGTGGAGGTCAAGGCCGCCGGCCGCTACCGCCTGAACCTCTCCTACGGCGTCCCCGGCCAGGACGCCAACCTCACCATCACCGCCAACGGCAAGCGCGAGAGCCGGCCGATAGACATGAGGGATCACATCCACACCAAGCCGGGTGAGTGGTCCAGCAACTGGATGAGCACCTGGTCGGAGATCAGCCTCAACAAGGGGACGAACACCATCAGGCTCTCCTGCGAGGCCGGCAACAAGTGCGACTCGCACCTCGACCAGCTCTGGATCAGCTGAGCCTGACGTTCCGTAGGAACCC
Source organism: Streptomyces sichuanensis (assembly GCF_020328095.1). Classification (NCBI taxonomy): domain Bacteria; kingdom Bacillati; phylum Actinomycetota; class Actinomycetes; order Kitasatosporales; family Streptomycetaceae; genus Streptomyces; species Streptomyces sichuanensis. The sequence continues at coordinate 4,624 of NZ_JAIXMK010000043.1, read as the reverse complement.
CGCCACCGCCCCCGTCATCGCCTCGCGAGCGGGGGCGAGGTATTTCCGGGGGTCGACCGTCGACGGGTGGGCCTCCAGGAAGGCGCGGACCGCGCCGGTGAAGGCCGTGTTCAGGGCCGTGCCCACGTTGATCTTCGTCATGCCCGCCGCCACCGCGCGGCGGAGTTCGTCCTCGGGGACGCCCGAGGAGCCGTGCAGGACGAGCGGGACCGGGACCGCCTCGCGGAGGGACGCGATCAGGGCGTGGTCGAGGGCGGCCGTGCGCTCGGTCATCGCGTGGGCGCTGCCGACGGCCACGGCGAGGGCGTCCACGCCCGTCTCGGCCACGTAGGACGCGGCCTCGGTGGGGTCGGTGCGGACGCCGGGGGTGTGGGCGTCGCCCGGTTTGCCGCCGATGCGGCCGATTTCGGCTTCCAGCCAGATGTCGCGTGCGTGGGCCCAACGGACGGCCTCGGCCGTGATTTTGACGTTGCCTCCGTAGGGCAGCTTCGATGCGTCGAACATCACTGACGTGAAGTCATGTGCTGACGCCGCGTGGAGGAGGGCGGTGCTCTCGACGTGGTCGAGGTGGAGCGCCAGGCGGGCGGACGACGCGCGGGCCACGGCGGCGGTGGCGGCGGCGATGGGGGCGAGGCGGCCGCCGTGGAACTTCACGGCGTTCTCGGAGATCTGCAGGACGGCCGGGACACCCGCGGCCTCCGCGCCGGCGGCGATCGCCTCGGCGTGCTCGACGGTGATGACGTTGAAGGCGACGACGGCCGTGCGCTTGGCGCGCGCCGCCGTGACCAGTTCGCCCGTGCTGACCAGTGGCATGCGTGCCTCTCCTGTCGGTAACGGCAGCGACTGCGGGCGGCCGGCCCGTCGCCGTACCACGCGGTGGCGGAGCGCTGTTGCGGCGGGGAGGAGATCCCCAGCACCGCCCCTTCCCGAAACCGGGGGCAACCCCCGGACCCCGGCGGGGTCCTGGCCTCTGGCCCCGGGGCGGTGGCCTCCGGTGTCCGGCCTTCGGCCTCCGGCTTTGGACGGTCGGTTGTCGCCGGTTGTCGCCGGGTATCGACGCGGTGGGGAGGAGATCCCCGGTCCTGGCCCTTTCTGAAGTCGGGGTGACCCCGGACGGGGGTGGGCCCGGCCCCCGGGACGGGTGCCTCGTCATGACGGCGTAGCCGTCCGCCGCTTAACCGGGGCTTCGCCCTCACAGCCGTGTCACCCGCACCCGCTGCAGCAGGTCCTCGTACACCGCCGTGTCGAACTCGCCCGCCGCCGGGGTGCGTACCGTGGCCGCCGACAGGGCTACCGCGCGGGTCAGGCGGTCCGGCCAGGGGAGGCCCTCGGACCAGGCCGAGAGGAGGCCGGCCACGGCCGAGTCGCCGGCGCCCGTCGGGTTGCCCTTCAGGGGCTTCGGCGGGACGGCGTGCCAGGAGCCGTCGGGGGTGACGGCGAGGATGCCCTCCGCGCCCAGCGAGGCGGCCACCGCGTGCGCGCCCCGGCGGCGGGTGTCGAGCGCGGCCTGCAGCGGCTCGGTCGAGCCGGTCAGCGCGGCCAGCTCCGTCGCGTTCGGCTTGACCACGTCCGGGCGGGCCGCCACCCCGCGCCGCAGCGGCTCGCCGCTGGTGTCGAGCAGCACCGGTACGTGCCGGGCCCGCGCCTCCCGCACCAAGTGCGCGTACGCGCCCACCGGCACGCCCGGCGGCAGGCTTCCGCACAGGGCGACCGCCCGGGCGTCGCGCAGCAGCCGCCGGTAGCGCTCGCCGAAGGCCGCCCACTCGTCGGGGGTCACCTGCGGCCCGCTCTCGTTGAGCTGGGTGACCTCGCCGGTGGCGGCATCCGTGAGACCGACCGTGCGGCGCGTGTCGCCGGTGATGGGCACCAGGGCGTCGGTCAACGGGCCCGCGCACTCCGCCAGCAGCCGGCGCAGCGTCTCGCCCGTCGGGCCGCCCACGAAGCCGGTCACCACCGTCTCGTGGCCGAGCGCGGCCAGGACCCGGGCGACGTTCAGCCCCTTGCCACCGGGCCGCTCGGTGGCCCGCGCGACGCGGTGCGACGCCTGCGGGAGCAGGCGCGGGACGCGGTAGGTCAGATCGAGCGCGGCGTTGAGCGTGACCGTAAGGATCATCTGCGCCTCTCTCTCACGACTGCTCTCTCACGACTGCTCTCATCGCGACTGCGATGACGTCTCCCACGACGGATGCGCGAGCGATCATGCCAAAACAGCGGCGGCAGGCCCAGACCCGGGACCCGCCGCCGCTGTTCAATTCGGGGAAGAATTACCCCACTTCCGGACGGACCAGCCATTCTCCCTTGCGCATGACGCCGGCCAGGTCGTACGAGGCGTCGAGCACGACCAGGTCCGCGTCCTTGCCGGTCTCCAGCGAACCGACCCGGTCGGCCACGCCCAGCAGCCGGGCCGGGTTCGCCGAGAGGGCCCGTACCGCGTCCTCGACCGGCAGGCGGTCGACCGTCACGGCGCGCTTGAACGCCGTGTCGAGGGTCAGCGTCGAGCCGGCGATCGAACCGGCCGTCGGGCCGTCGGCGATGCGGGCCACGCCGTCCTTGACCTCGACCCGCATCGGCCCGAGCGGGTACATGCCGTCGTTCATGCCGGCCGCGCCCATCGCGTCGGTGATGAACGCGACGCGGTCCGCGCCCGCCCGCGCGAACGCCAGCTCCAGGACCGCCGGGTGCAGGTGCGTGCCGTCGTTGATCAGCTCGACGGTCACGCGCTCGTCCTCCAGCAGCGCCGCGATCGGGCCGGGCGCGCGGTGCAGCAACGAGGGCATGGCGTTGAAGAGGTGGGTGGCGACCGTCGCGCCCGCCTCGATGGCGTCCAGCGTCGCCTCGTACGTCGAGTCGGTGTGGCCCACCGCCGCGATCACGCCGTGGTCGGCGAGCATCCGCACCGACTCCAGGCCGCCGGGCAGCTCCGGGGCGAGGGTCACCATGCGGGCCGCGCCGCGCGCCGCGTCGACGAGCTTGCGGACGTCGGCCGGGTCGGGGTCGCGCAGCAGCTCCGGCTGGTGCGCGCCGCAGCGGTGCGGGGAGATGAACGGGCCCTCGAAGTGGATGCCCGCCAGGTCGCCCTGCTCGGTCAGTTCGGCGAGGACCGCCGCCTGCCGGGCCAGGTCGTCCAGATCGCCGGTGACGGTCGAGGCGACCATCGTCGTGGTGCCGTGCGCGCGGTGCGTGCGGATCGCGGTGAGCGCCTCCTCGGCGCTGCCGGCGGAGAAGGACGCGCCTCCGCCGCCGTGGACGTGGAGGTCCACGAAGCCGGGGACGATCCAGTGGCCGGTGAGGTCGAAGGTGATCTCCTCGTGCGGCACGTTCATCGCGATGCGGCCGCCCTCGACCGTGATGCGGCCCCCCTCCGCCACACCGGTCGGCAGCACCACACGGGCACCGGCGAGAACCGTTCGTTCGACCATCAGGCGGATACCTCCGTGGTGGGGGTGGCGTGCGGGACGCGGGTGGTGGTGAGTTCGGCGAGCAGGTCCCAGGCCAGCAGGCCCGCGCCCAGGCAGCCGGCGGTGTCGCCGAGGGCCGCCGGGACGATGCGGGGGAGCTTCTGGAACGTGATGCGGTCGGCCACGGCCGCGCGCAGCGGCGCGAAGAGGGTCTCGCCGGCCTCCGCGAGCCCGCCGCCGATGATCAGCATGCCGGGGTCGAGCAGCGTGAGGCCCATGACGAGGCCGTCGGCGAGCGCGTCGACCGCGTGCTGCCACACGGCGCGGGCGCGCGGGTCGCCGGCCGCCACGGCCGCGGCGCAGGCGGCGGCGTCGGCCGCCGGGTCGCCGGTCGCCTCGGCCCAGGCGCGGCTGACGGCCGAGGCGGAGGCGACGGTCTCCAGACAGCCGCGACCGCCGCAGCCGCACTCGTGACCGTCGGGGCCGGGGCGCACGGAGATGTGGCCGATCTCGCCCGCGTAGCCGTGGGCGCCCTCCTCGATGCGGCCGCCGATGCCGATGGCGCCGGCTATGCCCGTGCCGAGGGGGACGAACAGGAAGCGGTCGGCGCCGCGGCCGGCGCCGATCCGGCCCTCGGCGAGCCCGCCGGTGCGGACGTCGTGGCCGAGCGCCACCGGGGTCGCGCCGCCCAGGCGCGCGGCGAGCAGCTCCCGCAGCGGGACGTCGCGCCAGCCGAGGTTGGCGGCGTAGACGGCCGTGCCGGTCGCGGTGTCGACGATGCCGGGGACGGCGACGCCCGCGGCCGACGCGGTCTCGCCGAAGCGGGCCGCGCCGAGGTCCCGGAGCTCGGCGGCGAGGTCGAGGATGCCCGCCACCACGGCGTCCGGGCCCTTGTCGCGGGCCGTGGCGCGCCGGGTCTCGTGCAGGAGCGTGTTGTCCGCGGCGACCAGGGCGGCCTTGATGGCGGTGCCGCCTACGTCGAGGGCGATGACGTGTTTCACGTCGGTAGTCTCGCCCTTCCGGGCATGAAAGGTCTAGTCCACTCGCCGGGGGCGGCCGGGCGGGCGTTGCTTTCCCGCCCCGGGTGGGGCGTGCGCGTCGCCCGTGTGCGAACGTCAGGGTGGGGGGCGTCCGCCCGTTCGGGGCGGGGGCGGGGCGGCCGCGGTGGGCGCGTGATGTCGCTCTCTCCTTGGTGCGGCCTCTGTTTCTTTGCGCCGTCGTGGGGC
>NZ_JAIXMK010000042.1:0-20504 GCF_020328095.1 Streptomyces sichuanensis | reverse complement strand
GGGGGGGGGGCGGGCCCTTCTGGGGGCTGGATTATTTACGGCAGCCGTCCTGCGTGAACAGTGCTCCGAAAGACGCCGCAAATAACCCTTACGCCCCCTGCCAGGGCCCGCCCCGCCCCGGCCCCTCCCGCCGTCCTCCCCACCGGGCGGAGATCTCGGGCTAGTGCGGAAGGACCACGCTCCGGGTCAGGTTCCGGGGTGCGTCGGGGTTCAGGCCCCTCGCCTCGGCGATCGCCACCGCCAGCCGCTGGGCGCGGATCAGTTCCGCCATCGGGTCGCCCCCGCCGTCCACCAGCGTCGCGCCCGTCCTTGCGACCTCCGCGGCCAGGCCGTCCGGAAGCGCGCCGAACGCCCACACCACCCGCCCCGGCCCCGCTATCGCCACCGGACCGTGCCGGTACTCCATCGCCGGGTACGCCTCCGTCCACGCGCCCGCCGCCTCCCGCATCTTCAGCGCCGCCTCCTGCGCCAGGCCGTACGTCCAGCCGCCGCCCAGGAACGTCCACTGCTCCGCCGCCGGAGCGGCCTCCGGCAGGGGCGCGGACACGGCCCGTCCGCCGGCCTCCGCCGCGGCCGCCACCGCGGCGGCCCCCTCCGGCAGGCCCGCCCGCAGGAACGCCAGCGCCGTCGTCGCGAAGCGCGTCTGCACCACGGACTCCTCGTCCGCCCAGTCCAGCACCGCGACGTCGCCGGCCGCCTCCATCACCGGCGTCTTCCCGTCGGCCGTCACCGCCAGCGTGGGAACCCGCAGCCCCTCCAGCAGCTGCAGCACCTCCGTCGTCGTACCGGAGCGGGTGATCGCCACAACGCGGTCGTACGGGCGCGCCGCCGGGAAGCCGGAGGCGGGGAACGCGTCCGTCTCGCCCTGGCCGGCGGCCTCGCGCAGCGCCGCGTACGACTGGGCCATGAACCACGACGTGCCGCAGCCCGTCACCGCCACCCGCTCACCGGGCAGCGGCAGCCCGGTTGCCCCGGCGGCGGCGTCGACGGCGCGGAGCCAGCAGTCGGGCTGGGTGGCGAGCTCACGCGCGGTGAGGGACGGCGCGGAGAAAGAAGAGGCGGGAGTCGGCTTCATGCGGCTTTCGCTCCTTGCGGGTGCGGTGGTGCGGCAATCGGTCGTCCCGTGCATAGCAGCCGCCCCTGACCTGGGGGAAGACCGCTACGGCGATACCGAAGCGCAACCCCGGAGCCGTAGACCGTAAGGTGGCGCGCGGGAGAAACTCACGGTCTCCACGGGACTCGCGAATCCCAGGGGGGAGATTCCACGGTCTCCACAGGGCGAACACGAACCACAAGGTGGGTAGCAGTAGTGCAGCGGCGGCGGTTCTTGGGCATGACGGCGGCGGGTGCCGCCACGGCGGCGTTGGCACCCGTGCTGACGGCGTGCGGTAGCGAGGGCCCCGGCGGTGACAAGAAGCTGAAGCTCGTCGCGGCGGACTACGGCGACAAGGCGGCCAACAGTTCCAAGAAGTACTGGGACAAGCTGGTCCACGAGTTCGAGAAGAAGCACGGCGGCATCAAGGTCGACGTCGAGGTCTACAGCTGGACCGAGGTCGACAAGCGCGTGGCCGACATGGTCGCCGCGGGCAAGGCCCCCGACCTCGCGCAGATCGGCGCGTACGCCGACTTCGCCGCGGCCGGCAAGCTCTACAGCGCCGACCAGATGATCTCCATCCCCACCCAGGCCGAGTTCATCTCGTCGGTCGCCAAGGCGGGCGAGGTGCACCGCGTGCAGTACGGCCTGCCGTTCGTCGGCAGTACCCGCCTGCTCTTCTTCAACAAGGCGCTCTTCCGCAAGGCCGGTGTCGCCAAGGCCCCCGAGAGCTGGGACGAGATCGTGGCCGCCGCCACGAAGCTGAAGGCCGCGGGCGTGAAGATACCTTTCGGCCTGCCCTTCGGCCCCGAAGAGGCACCGGCCGAGACCATGCTGTGGCTGCTCGGCGGCGGCGGTGGCTACACCGACAACACCGGTGCCTACACGATCGGCACGCCCGAGAACATCAAGACGTTCACCTGGCTGCGCGACGAGCTCGTCGGCAAGGGCCTCGCCGGCCCGTCCGACCCGGCCCGCACCAACCGCCAGGACGTCTTCGACGGCTTCACCAAGGGCGAGGTCGGCATGCTCCACGGCCACCCCACGCTCATGCAGCAGGCCAAGGCGCAGAACATCGACTTCGACATGGCGCCGCTGCCCGGCATCAAGGGCAAGGCGAACTCCACCATGGGCGTCGCCGACTGGATGATGGCCTTCAAGCGCAACGGCCACCGCGAGGAGATCGGCACCTTCCTCGACTTCGTCTACTCCAAGGACAACGTGCTGTCCTTCACCGGCCAGTACCGTCTGCTGCCGGTGACGACCACCGCCTCCACGGCGATGCGCGACAGCCGTGCGGACAGCGACCTGTGGCCGTTCCTCGACCAGCTGCAGAACGCCGAGTTCTACCCCGCCGACAAGACCTCCTGGGCCAAGGTCAGCGTGGCGATCAAGCAAAAGATCGGCGCGGCCGTGCAGAAGGGCGGCGACCCCTCCGCCATCCTCGGTGAGATCCAGCGCGAGGCCGAGGCCATCGAGAACGCCGGCCAGTAGGACCCGGCAGGCCGGGTAGGTTGGCGGGCATGGACGAGGGCAACGACGAAGGGCGCGACGAGGGCCACGACGGGGAGCCCGGCGAGCAGCCCGACGCAGGACGGGACCGTGCCCCGGGCGCGGCCCCGGGCCCGGACGCCGGCGGGCTGTCCGAGCGCGACCTCGCCGTGCTCGCCCTGGAACGGCAGTCGTGGGCCGGGCCCGGCGCCAAGGAACGTGCGGTGCGCGAGCGGCTGGGCATCACGCCGACCCGCTACTACCAGCTCCTCAACGTCCTCCTCGACGACCCGCGCGCCCTCGCGCACGACCCCGTGACCGTCAACCGCCTGCGGCGGCTGCGGGAGGCGCGCCGCGAGCGCCGCTGATCCGGGCATGCGTCGCCGGGCGTGCGTTGCCGGGGGCATGCGTCCGGCCAACCGGCCGCCCCGGCGGCGGGCGCCCCGGTAGGGTCGCCGTATGGGCAGCCACCTCCTTCCGGAACCCGTGACCGCCGCAGGCCGCGACGGCCTGGCCGCACTGCTGGCGCGGCCCGAACGTGCGGTCGTCGCGCTCGACTTCGACGGCACCCTCGCCGAGATCGTGCCCGACCCCGAGCAGGCCCGCGCACACCCGGCCGCGGTGCCCGCCCTCGCGCGGCTCGCGCCGCACCTGGGCTCCGTCGTCGTCGTCACCGGCCGCCCGGCCGGGGTGGCCGTGCGCTACGGCGGATTCGCCGGGGTCGCCGGGCTGGAGCACCTGGTGGTGCTCGGCCACTACGGCGCCGAGCGCTGGGACGCCGTCACCGGCACCGTGCACGCCCCCGCCCCGCACCCCGGCGTGGCCGCCGTCCAGGCGGAACTTCCCGGCGTCCTGGACAAGTCGGGCGCCTGGCAGGGGACGTGGGTCGAGGACAAGGGCCGCGCCATCGGCGTCCACACCCGGCGCGCCGCCGATCCGCAGGCCGCCTTCGACGCCCTGTGCGGCCCGCTCGACGAGCTGGCCCGGCGCCACGGCCTGATCGTCGAGCCCGGCCGGCTCGTGCTGGAACTGCGCCCGCCGGGCATGGACAAAGGCGTGGCCCTCGCCGAGTACGTCCGCGAAACGGGCGCCACGTCCGTCCTCTACGCCGGTGACGACCTCGGCGACCTCGCCGCCTTCGCGGCGGTCGAGAAGCTGCGGGCGGAGGGGGTCCACGGCACCCTCGTGTGCAGCGGCAGCGCCGAGGTCGCCGTGCTCGCCGAGCGGGCGGACCTCGTCGTGGACGGGCCGGTGGGCGTCGTGGACCTACTCGCGGCACTGGCCGACGAGATCGAGCACCGACCGCGCTAGCACGCTTGCGCGCCGGCTCGACCGCTACGACCTATGCGCCGGCCGGCCCGGCCCATGCGGCGCGCCCGGCTCGTGCAGCGCGCCGGGCTCGCATGGCGCGCACGACTCGTGCGGCGCCCACGGCCCGTACGGCACGCCGCCCGTGCGGCCCGTACAGCGCGCCCGGCCCGTGCGGCCCGGACGGCGCGCCTACTAGCCCGTGCGGCCCGGACGACGTGCCGCGTTCGTGCGGCGCGCCCAGCGCGCTCACCCTGTGCGGCCCGTACGGCACGCCCCGCCCGTGCGGCGGCGCGCGTGTCTCTCATCGCGCGCCCCGCTCGTCCGGTCCGCCCGGCCCGTGCGCGCCCCCTACGGCGCGTCCCACCGCGCGGTCATTCGCCTTCCTCCGCCTTCGGGTCCTTCTCCGCCGGCTTCTGGTCCTTCAGGCCCAGCACGGACAGCGCCGTCGTCCAGTCCTTGACGATCGCCTTCTGCGCCTTCACCAGGTCCGTCTTCCCGGCGCAGATCGCGGCCTTGAGCTTGCTCTCCACCGAGTCCTTCGGGTTGTTCGGCCCCGCACCCTCCTTGTGGCCGGGTGACGGCGGCTGGACCCACAGGTTGCGCGGGTCGTTGGGGTCGCCGCCCAGTTGCAGGCTGATGAGGTGGTCGTACTCGGCGTCCTTCAGGCTGCCCTTGTAGCCGTACGAGGCCGCGTTGGCGGTCTTCTCGCGGCCGGTGATGTTGGTGGAGGGACGGATGTCGGCCGTGTAGCCGCTGCGGCAGATGGTGGTCTTGAGCGTGGCCTGGGTGACCTTCGGATTCGTCGCGCCCGGTGTGCACTTGAGGTCGGGGAGCGGCTCCTTGGCCGCCGTGTAGCGGTAGCTGCAGGTGCCGGGGGCGGGCTGCTTCTGGACGGTGTACGAGCCCTGGGGGCCGGGGCCGGTGGGGATGGCGTCGGGGGTGCCGGCCGGAGTGCCGGAGGGGGCGGATGACGCGGTGGCGCTCGGCAAGGGGGCGGCCGAGCCGCTGGCCGCCTTGTTCCCGGCCTTGGAGCCGGACGACGACTTGTCGCTGCCGGAGTCGGTGTCGGAGCCGGAGGAACAGCCGGCGACGCTGACGGCTATGAGGACGGTGGCCGCCGCGAGGGCGAGCCGCGGGGTGGTCGACATGCGCCATGGCTACCCGTGCCGCCCCGGTGGGCCAGCACACCGCCGGAGGCGTTGGCCCGTGCACGGCGGGGCCGCTAACGCGACGCGCGCTCCGGCGCGGACCCCCACGCCCGGGTTGCGGTGGGCGCGTCGACGCCTCCACCGCCGCACCCGCTCACCCGTCGGCCCGCTCCGACTCCAGCGCCTCCAGCTGGTCCACGAACCACTGCGCCGGCGGGAGCGCCGTCGCCGCCGCGGACAGCCGCCGGGTGCGGTCGCGGCGCTCGTCCGGGTCCATCAGCAGCGCCAGGTGCAGGGCCCGGGCCGTGGCCTCCACGTCGTACGGGTTGACCGTGATCGCCGCGTCGCCCAGCTCCGCCGCCGCCCCCGCCTCCCGGGAGAGGACCAGGGCGCAGCCGTGGTCGGAGACGACCGGGATCTCCTTAGCGACGAGGTTCATGCCGTCGCGGATGGGGTTGACCAGGGCGACGTCGGCGAGGCGGTAGGCGGCCAGCGAGCGGGGGAAGTCGTCCTCCATCTGCAGGGCGACCGGCTCCCAGTCCACCGTCCCGAAGGTGGCGTTGATCTCCCGGGCGAGCCGGCCGACCTCGGCCATGTAGTCGCGGTAGACCGCGAGGTCCTGCCGGGAGGGGTAGGCGAAGGCGATGTGCACGACCCGGCCGTGCCACTGCGGGTGGTCCTCCAGCAGGCGCCGGTAGGCGCGCAGGCCGCGGACGATGTTCTTCGACAGCTCGGTGCGGTCGACCCGCACGATCGTGCGGCGGCCCTCGCCGATCTGCAGCCGCAGCACCGCCAGCCGCTCCTCGACGTCCGGGCGGTGCGCGCGCTCCCGCAGGAAGCCGCCGTCCGCGCCCAGCGCGTGGACGCCGAGCCGGGTCGTGCGCCCGGCGCAGCGCACCGACACGGCCGTGCCGGCCTCGCGCACGACCTCCGCGTCCGGGAGCACGTCCTCGCAGCAGGCGGCGAACGCCTCCGCCCAGCGGCGGGTGAGGAACGCGGCCCGGTCGCCGCCCAGGACGCCGCGCAGGACCTGCTCGGCGACGTCGTCCGGCAGCAGCCGGTAGTAGTCCGGCGGGGCCCACGGGGTGTGCGAGAAGTGGCCGATGCGCAGGTCGGGGCGGCGGGCGCGGAGCAGCCCCGGCACCAGGGTCAGGTGGTAGTCCTGGACGAGCACGCAGGCGCCGTCCGCGGCCTCCTCGGCGATCGCGTCCGCGAAGGCGGCGTTGTACGCCTCGTACGCGCCCCACTGCTCGCGGAAGGCCAGGTCGAAGGAGGGTTCGAGCGGCGTCTGCCACAGCATGTGGTGGGCGAACCACAGCACGGAGTTGGCCACGCCGTTGTACGCGGCGGCGAACGTCTCCGCCGGGACGTCCAGCATCCGCACCCGGTGGCCGCCGGTGTCGCCCGTGTCGAGTCTCCGGCCCGCGCGGCGGGCCGCCTCGCGGTCGCCGTCACCCATGGCGGCGCACACCCACACGGCCCCCGCGCCGGGCCCGATCGCGCTGAGCCCGGACACCAGGCCCCCGCCGCCGCGCCCCGCCACCAGCGAGCCGTCCTCGTGCCGGCGGTACGAGACCGGGCCCCGGTTGGAGGCGACCACGATGGGGGCGGCGGTGTGCGTGTGCTCAACGACCATGACGGCAGCCTTGCCCCCGGGTGAACCGCTCAAACGTACGCTTACGCGGCACGCCGCTGCGCGTACTCCGGTATCCCGGCCATCGGAGGCCGCTCCTCCGTGTCCACCGCGTACGTCCGCGGCACGAAACCCTCCGCCGTGCGCTCGAACTGCGTGAGCGAGGGACGCACCAGATGGCCGCGGGCCAGCCGCAGCTGGGCGGTGCGGTAGATCGCGGCGGCCATGCGGCCCAGCGCCTGGCCGTCCTGGTGCCGGTGCTTGCGCACGCCCACGTCCACCTGGGCGAGTGCGTCGAGCCCGACGGTGTGCAGCGCGTCGACGAGCAGCCCCAGCTCCACGCCGTACCCCACGGGGAACGGCAGCTGCTCCAGCAGCGAGCGGCGGGCCGCGTACTCGCCGCCCAGCGGCTGGACGAAGCCCGCCAGTTGCGGCCAGTGCAGGTTGAGCAGGGGACGGGCCACCAGCTCGGTCACCCGGCCGCCCTGGCCGGCCGCCCCGCCGGGGCCGGGCGGCGCGAACTCGCCGCCCAGCGGCCGGTCGTACATCGCCTTGACGAAGTGGACGTCCGGTTCGGTCAGCAGCGGGCCGACGATGCCGGAGACGAATCCGGCGTCGAAGTCCTTGAGGTCCGCGTCGACGAAGCAGACGACGTCGCCGCCCGTCGCCAGCAGCGAACGCCACAGCACCTCGCCCTTGCCGGGCAGCGCGGGCAGGCGGGGCAGGACGTCGTCGCGGTGCACGACGCGCGCCCCGGCCGCCGCGGCGACCTCGGCCGTGCGGTCGGTGGAACCGGAGTCCAGCACCACCAGCTCGTCCACGAGCGGCCGGGCGTCCGTCATCAGCTCGCGGCGGATCGCCTCCACGATCGCGCCGACCGTGGCCTCCTCGTTCAGCGCCGGCAGGACGACGCTGACCGTGGTGCCCGAGCCGCCCTTCGCGGCGAGGAGCTGGTCGAGCGGACGGTCGGCTGCTGACCAGGACCGCCGGGCGAGCCAGCGTTCCACCTCTTCCAGCACGTGCATGACTCCTTGTCGTGGTGCGTCGTCGTGACACATCTCGCGGTGCGGACGGCCCTCTCGCGCGGCCACCCCTTCCGTTACAGTCTTGAACAACGCGGACGCCCGTCCTATGTCGGGGTCGTTCCTGCGCACAAACGCCTGGGCCCCGCCCAGCGCCATACCGCTCATCCAGAGGGGCAGAGGGACACGGCCCGATGAAGCCCCGGCAACCCTCCAGCCGGCCACGATCCGAAGGATCGGATCGTCACAGCCCGTTCACGCGGCGAGGCTCCCGGCGGGGAAGGTGCCAATTCCGTCTCGTGGCGATGTCCGCCGCGGGGAAGATGAGGAGAAAGGGCCTCGCCTCCATGGCTGTCCAAGCCGTTGAAAGTGCAACCACCACCGTCTCCCTGGGCTCCGCCGTCGCGCTCTCCTGCCGCGAGTGCGGTGAGCGTTTCGACCTCGGTCCCGTCTTCGCCTGCTCCTCCTGCTTCGGCCCGCTCGAAGTCGCGTACGAACTCCCGGCCGGCGACCCGGAGGAGCTGCGCCGTCGCATCGAGGCCGGCCCCGCCAGCATCTGGCGCTACGCCCCGCTGCTGCCCGTCCCCGCCGACGTCGCGGAGAAGCCGAACCTCAACCCGGGCTTCACCAAGCTCGTCCAGGCCGACAACCTCGCCCGCGAACTGGGCGTGACCGGCGGCCTGTACGTCAAGGACGACTCCGGCAACCCCACGCACTCCTTCAAGGACCGCGTCGTCGCCATCGCCGTCGAGGCCGCGCGCGCGTTCGGGTTCACCACCCTGTCCTGCTCGTCGACCGGCAACCTCGCCGGTGCGGTGGGGGCGGCGGCGGCCCGCGCCGGCTTCAAGTCCTGCGTCTTCATCCCGCACGACCTGGAGGCCGGCAAGGTCGTCATGGCCGCGGTCTACGGCGGCGACCTCGTCGGCATCGAGGGCACGTACGACGACGTCAACCGCTTCTGCAGCGAGCTGATCGGCGACCCGCTGGGCGAGGGCTGGGGGTTCGTCAACGTCAACCTGCGCCCGTACTACGGGGAGGGCTCGAAGACCCTCGCGTACGAGATCTGCGAGCAGCTGGGCTGGCGGCTGCCGGACCAGATCGTCGTGCCGATCGCGTCGGGATCGCAGCTCACGAAGATCGACAAGGGGCTGAAGGAGCTCGTCGCGCTGGGGCTGGTCGAGGACCGCCCGTACAAGATCTTCGGCGCTCAGGCGGAGGGGTGCTCGCCGGTGTCGAGGGCCTTCAAGGAGGGCCACGACGTGGTGCGGCCGGTGAAGCCGGACACCATCGCGAAGTCCCTGGCCATCGGGAACCCGGCCGACGGGCCGTACGTGCTCGACATCGCGCGGCGCACCGGCGGGGCGGTGGAGGACGTGACCGACGCGGAGATCGTCGACGCGATCCGGCTGCTGGCCCGGACGGAAGGCATCTTCGCCGAGACGGCGGGCGGGGTGACGGTGGGCGTGACGCGCAAGCTGATCGAGAACGGGCAGCTCGACCCCGCCCTCACGACGGTCGTGCTCAACACGGGAGACGGCCTGAAGACGCTCGACGCCGTGGCGGCGGGCCCCACGGCCACGATCCGCCCGTCCCTGGACGCGTTCCGCGCGGCGGGCCTGTAGGGACGGCGGGGCCCCGCGGCCGCCGTGGGGCCGTCGCGCCCCTACCCGATCGTCACGTCCCGCTCGTCCCGTCCGTCCTGCCCGTCCGCCCCTTCTTCACGTAAAGGCGAATCCCATGAGCGTCAACGTCCGCATCCCCACCATCCTGCGCACCTACACCGGCGGTCTGGCCGAGGTCTCCGCGGAGGGGGCCGTCCTCTCCGAGGTCATCGCCGACCTGGACCGCAACCACCCCGGCATCGCCGCCCGCGTCCTCGACGAGTCCGGCAAGCTGCGCCGGTTCGTCAACGTCTACGTCAACGACGACGACGTCCGCTTCGAGGGCGGGCTGGGTGCGGCCACGCCCGACGGTGCCGGGATTTCGATCATTCCGGCGGTGGCCGGCGGCTGACCCGTCCTGACCGGCCCCGCGCACCGGCCGATCGCCGACTGATCAATGGCCTGAGCTTTTCTCAGCGTTCCTGAGCAATTCCCTGGAATCACCCCGGCCGTTAAACGGACGGGGTGATTCCGTCTGTTGAAGCGCGATACAGTTGGGGCGTTCCCCCTCCGGCGTCAGTGCCGAGCGCATATGAGAACCCGTCAACTTGTGCCGTTAACGCGTGTACGAATTGTCGGGTTGGTGGCGTTTTGCCCGGTCCGACTTGCCCGGGAAGTGCCGTGAATCGGCATGAATGGCCGATCGGCCACGCCTGGAATTCTCGTCCGACTGACCTGTTGCAGACGGCATCCGTGCAGATACATTCAGCCGCGGTCGACGCGTTCCGGCGCACACCTCCAACCTGTCTGGGGGTGAGGTCTGACCCGGGTCCGCGAGGTGCGGTCCTGTGCAAGGGCCAGTAATAGGGGAGTTAGGCATGGCTCAGGGCACCGTCAAGTGGTTCAACGCGGAGAAGGGGTACGGCTTCATCGCGGTCGACGGTGGTGCGGATGTTTTCGTCCACTACAGCGCGATTCAGATGGACGGCTACCGCACCCTCGAAGAGGGGCAGCGAGTCGAGTTCGAGATCTCGCAGGGCCAGAAGGGTCCGCAGGCCGACATGGTGAAGCTGGCGGCCGGCTGATCGCGTCGCATCGACCATCGGCTCACTCAGCTCGTACGAGGGGTCCGCGCCTGGAGAGGCGCGGGCCCCTCGTACGTGTGCGCCCGGCGCGACGGAACGGAGCGGCGGGTGTGCGCGGGCCCCGGGCGGGGCAGGGTTGCATCCGGCGCGGGTCGCTGCGGTGCCCCCCCTGCAACTCGGGGTGGGATACCGGGCAGACCGCTTGCGCCCCCAGCTGCCGCTGGGAGGTGCCCCCCCTGCCACTTGGGGTGGGATACCGGGCAGACCGCTTGCACTCGCGGGGGTCGAGTGCTAATCATTGGGCTTAGCACTCTCCGGGTGAGAGTGACAGATTTGGACCGTCGGTGAGGTCTGCGAGCCAAGCGGGGCAAGGAACCGCAGGGTGTGTGGGCCGTCCGTCGCGGGCGCCTGTGCGGTCCGGAGCAATCCACCCCCAGTCCGGGAGGACCACTTCACATGGCCAAGATCATCGCGTTCGACGAGGAGGCGCGGCGCGGCCTTGAGCGCGGTATGAACCAGCTCGCCGACGCCGTCAAGGTCACCCTCGGCCCCAAGGGCCGCAACGTCGTCCTTGAGAAGAAGTGGGGCGCCCCCACGATCACCAACGATGGTGTTTCCATCGCCAAGGAGATCGAGCTGGAGGACCCGTACGAGAAGATCGGCGCCGAGCTGGTCAAGGAGGTCGCGAAGAAGACGGACGACGTCGCCGGTGACGGCACGACGACCGCGACCGTCCTCGCCCAGGCGCTGGTCCGCGAGGGTCTGCGCAACGTGGCCGCCGGTGCCAACCCGATGGCGCTGAAGCGCGGTATCGAGAAGGCCGTCGAGGCCGTCTCCGCCGCCCTGCTGGAGCAGGCCAAGGACGTGGAGACCAAGGAGCAGATCGCCTCCACCGCCTCCATCTCCGCCGCCGACACCCAGATCGGCGAGCTCATCGCCGAGGCCATGGACAAGGTCGGCAAGGAAGGCGTCATCACCGTCGAGGAGTCCCAGACCTTCGGTCTGGAGCTGGAGCTCACCGAGGGTATGCGCTTCGACAAGGGCTACATCTCGGCGTACTTCGCCACCGACATGGAGCGTATGGAGGCGTCGCTCGACGACCCGTACATCCTGATCGTCAACTCCAAGGTCGGCTCGGTCAAGGACCTGCTGCCGCTCCTGGAGAAGGTCATGCAGTCCGGCAAGCCGCTGCTGATCATCGCCGAGGACGTCGAGGGCGAGGCCCTGTCGACCCTGGTCGTCAACAAGATCCGCGGCACCTTCAAGTCCGTCGCCGTCAAGGCCCCGGGCTTCGGCGACCGCCGCAAGGCCATGCTCGGCGACATCGCCATCCTCACCGGTGGCACGGTCATCTCCGAGGAGGTCGGCCTCAAGCTGGAGAACGCCGGTCTCGACCTGCTCGGCCGCGCCCGCAAGGTCGTCATCACCAAGGACGAGACGACCATCGTCGACGGTGCCGGTGACAGCGACCAGGTCCAGGGCCGCGTCAACCAGATCCGCGCCGAGATCGAGAACAGCGACTCCGACTACGACCGCGAGAAGCTGCAGGAGCGCCTGGCGAAGCTGGCCGGCGGCGTGGCCGTCATCAAGGCCGGTGCCGCGACCGAGGTGGAGCTCAAGGAGCGCAAGCACCGCATCGAGGACGCCGTCCGCAACGCGAAGGCCGCCGTCGAGGAGGGCATCGTCGCCGGTGGTGGCGTGGCCCTGCTGCAGGCCAGCCAGGTCTTCGAGAAGCTGGAGCTGGAGGGCGACGAGGCCACCGGTGCCAACGCCGTCAAGCTGGCCCTGGAGGCCCCGCTCAAGCAGATCGCCGTCAACGGTGGTCTTGAGGGCGGCGTCGTCGTGGAGAAGGTCCGCAACCTGACCGTGGGCCACGGCCTCAACGCCGCCACGGGCGAGTACGTCGACATGATCGCCGAGGGCATCATCGACCCGGCGAAGGTCACCCGCTCCGCCCTGCAGAACGCCGCGTCCATCGCCGCGCTCTTCCTGACCACCGAGGCCGTCATCGCCGACAAGCCGGAGAAGGCCGCTGCGGCCGCTCCGGGCGGCATGCCCGGCGGTGAGATGGACTTCTGATCGACCTCTGACGGTTGATCGCCTGTCCTTCGAGGACACCGGGGCGGCACTCCCTCACGGGGGTGTCGCCCCGGTGGCGTTCCCGGCCGCAGCCGTGGGCTCCGGCCATGCCTCTACCCTTGGGCGCGCAGGTTGTCATGTGACGGACATACGGATCTGCGGACATGTGGACATGAGGACATGAGGGAACGGAGCGTGCGGTGACGGCGGGGGAGGCGAACGGCGGAGAGCCGGTCGGGCAGGTGCTCGGCGGGCGGTACCGGGTGACCGCGACGATCGGGCGCGGCGGCATGGGCGTGGTCGCCCGGGCGGTGGACGAACTGCTGGGCCGCGAGGTGGCCGTCAAGATCCTGCGGGTCTACACCGACGCCTCCGCGCCCGATCTGGCCGATCTGCGGGCCCGCATGCAGCGGGAGGCGCAGGCCGCCGCCCGCATCCGGCACAGCGGCGTGGTCACCGTGCACGACGTGACCGAGGAGCAGGGCCTGCCGGTCATCGTCATGGAACTCGTCGACGGACCCTCGCTGGACGACGTGCTCGAAGAGCGCGGCACGCTGGAGCCGCACGAGGCCGCGGCCATCGGCGCCAAGCTGATGGACGCGCTCGACGCCGCGCACCGGGCCGGTGTCCTGCACCGGGACGTCAAGCCGGCGAACGTGCTCCTGGAGCGCGGCGGCAGGGTCGTACTGACCGACTTCGGCATCGCCACCATGGAGGCGTCGGACGGCGACGCCGTGACCAAGCTGACCCAGAGCGGCCAGATCATCGGCTCCATCGACTACCTGCCGCCCGAGCGGGCGCAGGGCAGGGAGCCCGGCCCCGCGTCCGACATCTGGTCGCTCGGCATGACGCTGTACGCGGCCGTCGAGGGCGCTTCGCCGTTCCGCCGCACGTCCGTGTGGTCGACGATGACGGCGATCGTGAACGAGCCGCTGCCGGAGCCGCGCCGTGCGGGCCCGCTCACCCCGGTGCTGCGGGCGCTGATGGCGAAGGATCCGGAGAACCGGCCCACCGCCGAGCAGGCGCGCCGGATGCTGGAGCAGATCGCCGCGGGCGGAACGACGACCGCCGCCCCGCCGCACATCCCCACCACCGCCGTTGCGGCACCCGGGGCAGGGCCAGGAGGGGCAGGGGCCGTGCCGCCGGCTGCCGTCCCGCCGCACAGGCCCACCGCCGCCGTCCCGCTGCCCGGAGCAGGGGCAGGGGGAGCAGGGGCCGTGCCGCCGCCGTCGGCTGCCGTTCCTCCCGCCGCACCCACCGCCGTGCCGCCGCCCGGGGCCGGGACCATGGCCGGGGCCGGGCAGGTGCCATCGGCCGCCACTCCTCCCGCGACGCCCGCCGCCGTGCCCTCGCCCCCGCCGGGCTTCGGCCCCGCACCGCTTCACCAGCAGCCCCAGCCCCCGTTTCCCCCGCAGCCCCAGCCGCAGCACGCCGGCTACCCGCCGCCCGGCGGGCCGGCCGCCTTCGCCCAGCCGCCCAGTGCTCCCGGCGACAGCCGGCCCGCCGCCGATCGCGCACGGCGGCGCCGCCGTACGGTCATCGCGGCGGCGGCCGCGGTCGTGCTCGCCGGCGCCGGCGTCGCGTATGCCCTGACCGGCGGGTACGGCGGTAAGAGCGACGGCGGGGCGCAGGCGGCGCCCGCGGCCGGTTCCCCTTCGGGCAGCGGCGGGCCGAACGGAGGCGCAGCGGCCGACGGGAACGCGCCGGGCGGCTCGCCGTCCGCCCAGGAGAAGCCGTCGGGCAAGCCCTCGCCGCGGCCGAGCGGCAGCGCGACCGGCGCGACACCGCGCGCGTCGGCCTCCGCGTCGGCCAAGCCGAGCCCCGTGTCGAAGAGTTGCAGTGGCTGGAGCCACCGGGACCCGAACCCGGGCACCTACGGCTACATGTCGGGCAGCTACCACCTCCAGACCGGCCCGTACGAGAACTGCCCCTCGGTGTCCCTGGCCAAGTCCGGCACGAAGCTCTGGTACCACTGCTCCGTCGTCAACGCGCACGGCAACACCTGGATCTACGTCCGCGTGGAGGGCACGAAGACGTACGGCTGGATGTCCAATGACAACCTCACCCGCCAGACCGGCCCGTCGACCCGCTGCTAGCGGGCCCGGAGGGTGCGCAGCGCCGACGCCCCCCGGCACCACTCCCTCATGCGGCACACTGGAGGTTTAGCCATACCGAAAGGGTGACGCGTGAACGGCCCCCTCATTGTTCAAAGCGACAAGACCCTGCTGCTGGAAGTGGACCACGAGCAGGCGGACGCCTGCCGGCGTGCCATCGCGCCGTTCGCCGAGCTGGAGCGGGCGCCCGAGCACATCCATACCTACCGGGTGACGCCGCTGGGGCTGTGGAACGCGCGGGCCGCCGGGCACGACGCCGAGCAGGTCGTGGACGCGCTCGTCACGTACTCGCGCTATCCCGTGCCGCACGCCCTGCTCGTCGACATCGCCGAGACCATGGCCCGCTACGGGCGGCTGAAGCTGGTCAAGCACCCCGTGCACGGGCTGGTGCTGGAGAGCACCGACCGGCCGGTGCTGGAGGAGATCCTCCGGTCGAAGAAGATCGCGCCGCTGGTGGGGGCCAGGATCGACCCGGACACGGTCGCCGTGCACCCCTCCGAGCGGGGGCAGATCAAGCAGACCCTGCTGAAGCTGGGCTGGCCCGCCGAGGACCTGGCCGGGTACGTGGACGGCGAGGCGCACCCGATCGAGCTCGCCGAGGACGGGTGGGCGCTGCGCCCGTACCAGCGGCAGGCCGTCGAGGGCTTCTGGCACGGCGGCTCCGGCGTCGTGGTGCTGCCCTGCGGCGCCGGCAAGACGCTCGTCGGCGCGGGTGCGATGGCCCAGGCCAAGGCGACGACGCTGATCCTGGTGACCAACACCGTCTCCGCGCGGCAGTGGAAGCACGAGCTGGTCAAGCGGACCTCGCTGACCGAGGACGAGATCGGCGAGTACAGCGGTACGAAGAAGGAGATCCGCCCGGTCACCATCGCCACGTACCAGGTGCTCACGACCAAGCGGAAGGGCATCTACCCGCACCTGGAGCTCTTCGACTCCCGGGACTGGGGCCTGGTGGTCTACGACGAGGTGCACCTGCTGCCCGCGCCCGTCTTCAAGTTCACCGCCGACCTGCAGGCGCGGCGGCGGCTGGGGCTGACGGCGACGCTCGTGCGTGAGGACGGGCGGGAGTCGGACGTCTTCTCCCTCATCGGGCCCAAGCGCTTCGACGCGCCCTGGAAGGAGATCGAGGCGCAGGGTTACATCGCGCCCGCCGACTGCGTCGAGGTCCGCGTCAACCTCACCGACTCCGAGCGGCTGGCGTACGCGACGGCCGAGACGGAGGAGAAGTACCGCTACTGCGCCACGACGGCCACCAAGCGGAAGGTCACCGAGGCGCTGGTGCGCAAGCACCGGGGCGAGCAGACGCTGGTCATCGGCCAGTACATCGACCAGCTCGACGAGCTGGGCGAGCACCTGGACGCGCCCGTCATCAAGGGCGAGACGACCAACGCGCAGCGCGAGAAGCTCTTCGACGCCTTCCGGCAGGGCGACATCTCGGTGCTGGTCGTCTCCAAGGTCGCGAACTTCTCGATCGACCTGCCCGAGGCGACGGTGGCCATTCAGGTGTCGGGCACCTTCGGCTCGCGCCAGGAGGAGGCCCAGCGGCTGGGCCGCGTGCTGCGTCCGAAGGCCGACGGCCACGAGGCCCGCTTCTACTCCGTGGTCGCCCGCGACACCGTCGACCAGGACTTCGCGGCGCACCGCCAGCGCTTTCTGGCCGAGCAGGGGTACGCGTACCGGATCGTGGACGCGGACTCGCTGCTGGCGGACGAGGACGCCTGACAGGGGCGGGGGCGGGACGCCCTTCTGAGCGGGGGCTGGGCGGGGCCCGAGCGGGTGCTGCTCAGGCCCTGCGCTTGTCGGCGTACTCGCCGAGGACGACGACGCTGACGGCCGCACCCGCGAACGCCTTGATCGCGCGCAGGGCGGTGGCGAGGGGCTTGGCGGGGGCCGACGGGTCCGGGGTGATGGCTGCTGTGGTCATGTCTCCATGATGGATTTCCGCAGGCCCGCCGGCATCGGCCTGCCGGTGTAAACGCGTGGGCGCCCGCGTACGACTCAGGAATAATGCCGTCCCCTACGGGAGGACGACGGCGACCCTGAGGTGAGCCAGGGGCGCGCGGGGCGGGGGATAAATCGCTCGCATGCCCTCGGGTGCCCCGACTACAATCCCCCCTTCCCCCGCCTCCCGCCCGCACCGCTTCCGGGAGCGCCTCCGTCCGGTCGGTAACCGGGCGGGTCACCGCTCACACCGCCGTACGCCTGGAGGCCCTGCCGTGCCCGCGCACGTAACGAACGTGACCGACCCCCTCGACCGTGAGCGGGCCCACCTGGCCTCCTCCCGGGCCGCGCTGCGCGCCATGCGGGCCGATGCCGAGTCCCTCGACATCAAGGACGTCACGGCCAACTGGGTCAACGCCGTCATCCTGCAGCGGCAGATCGAGGAGCGCATCACCGCGCTCGCCGACCTCGCGCACACCCCGCTCTTCTTCGGCCGGCTCGACTACCTGCACGCCCCGGGGGCGGAGCAGGCGGAGGGGGCCGCGGGCGAGCAGTTCTACATCGGCCGCCGGCACGTGCACGACGCCGTCGGGGACCCCATGGTCATCGACTGGCGGGCGCCCGTCTCGCAGCCGTTCTACCGGGCCTCCAAGAAGGAGCCCATGGACGTCCGGCTGCGCCGCCGCTTCGGTTACACCGGCGGCGAGTTGACGGCCTACGAGGACGAGGACCTGACGGACGCGGCGGGCGACGAGCGGGCGAGCCGGCTGCTCCAGAGCGAGATCGAGCGGCCGCGCGTCGGCCCCATGCGGGACATCGTCGCCACGATCCAGCCGGAGCAGGACGAGATCGTCCGGGCCGGCATCGGCGGCACGGTGTGCGTGCAGGGTGCCCCCGGCACGGGCAAGACGGCCGTCGGCCTGCACCGTGTCGCGTACCTGCTGTACGCCCACCGCGAGCGGCTCGCCCGCACCGGCACGCTGGTCATCGGGCCGAACCGGTCCTTCCTGCACTACATCGAGCAAGTCCTGCCGGCGCTGGGCGAGTTGAACGTGGCGCAGGCGACGGTCGACGACCTGGTCGCGCACGTGGAGGTGCGGGGGACGGACTCCGCCGCCGCGGCCCGGATCAAGGGCGACGCCCGCATGGCGGAGGTGCTGCGGCGGGCGGTGCGGGCGGGCGTGACGATGCCCGTGGAGCCGGTGGTCGTGGTGCGCGGGTCGCGGCGCTGGCGGGTGCCGGCGTACGAGATCGAGGAGATGGTGCGGGAGCTGCTCGCCCGCGACATCCGCTACGGCGCCGCCCGTGAGGCCCTGCCGCAGCGGATCGCGCACGCCGTGCTCGTACGGATGGAGGAGGCCGGCGAGGCGCCCGACGACCGGGTGCAGGACGCGGTCGCGCGCAACGCCGCGGTGAAGGCCGCGGTGAAGGCGGTCTGGCCCGCGGTCGATCCGGCGAAGCTCGTGCTGCGGCTGCTGTCGGACGCGGAGTTCCTGGCGGAGCACGCCGCCGGGCTGCTGGAGGAGGACGAGCAGCGGGAGATCCTCTGGGCGCGCCCGGCCCGGGGCGTGAAGTCGGCCCCGTGGTCGGCGGCGGACGCGGTGCTGGTCGACGAGGCGATGGACCTGGTGGCGCGCACGCCGTCGCTGGGGCACGTCGTCCTGGACGAGGCGCAGGACCTCTCGCCCATGCAGTACCGGGCGGTCGGACGTCGCTGCACGACGGGTTCGGCGACGATCCTCGGCGACCTCGCGCAGGGGACGACGCCGTGGGCGACGGCGAGCTGGGAGGAGGCACTGGCCCACCTGGGCAAGCCGGACGCGGCCGTCGAGGAGCTGACGAAGGGCTTCCGCGTGCCGCGCGAGGTCATCGCCTACGCGTCGCGCCTGCTGCCGGCCATTGCGCCGGGGCTGGCGGAGGCGACGTCGGTGCGTGAGGCGGCGGGCGACTTCGCGGTGCGGGAGGTGGCGCCCGGGGAGCTGGACGCGGCGGTGGTCGCCGCGTGCCGCGAGGCGCTGGGGCGCGAGGGCTCGATCGGCCTGATCGCCGCGGACGACCGGATCGCGGTGCTGGGCGGGCAGCTCGTGGCAGCGGGCCTGCCGTACCTCGCGCCCGGCGAGGAGACCTCGGCGGAGGCCCGGCTGACGCTCGTGCCGGCGTCGCTGGCCAAGGGCCTGGAGTACGACTACGTCGTGCTGGACGAGCCGGCGGCGGTCGTCGCCGGCGAGCCGGACGAGCGCACCGGTCTGCGGCGGCTGTACGTGGCGCTGACGCGGGCGGTGTCGGGGCTGACGGTGCTGCACGCGGAGCCGCTGCCGGAGCGGCTGGCCGCCTAGTCCTCTAGCCGCCGGGCCTGGTGGGGTCGTCGAGGTCGTCGAGGCCCTTCGCCGCCGCGAGGAGGGCCTCCGTCAGCCCGGGGAAGCGGGCGTCGAGTTCGGTGCGGCGCAGGCGCACGTAGCGGTTG
This sequence comes from Streptomyces sichuanensis, assembly GCF_020328095.1. Lineage (NCBI taxonomy): Bacteria > Bacillati > Actinomycetota > Actinomycetes > Kitasatosporales > Streptomycetaceae > Streptomyces > Streptomyces sichuanensis. Next base: position 1,522 of record NZ_JAIXMK010000042.1, on the reverse strand, counting down.
CGGCCGACGGCCCGGGTGGAGGTGAGGCCGGCCTCGCGCAGGACCCGCATGTGGTGCGAGACGGTCGACTTGTGGAGGTGGCCGAGGCCGAGCCGTTCGGAGGAGCAGTCGTACTGCTCGCCGGTCGCGTAGATCGCGAACAGGCGCAGGCGTACGGGGTCGCCCAACGCGTGCAGCACCTTGGCCAGCTGGATGTCCGCGACGTCCGGCTGGGGCAGCCACTCGCCGTCGTTGTCCATGGTTCCTCCGATCGATGACTCTTAACTGTTGGATATCTGTCCAACAGTCTCTATTGTTTGGCGTGCGTCAAACTTTAGTGGTCAGTCCGGGGGAGGACCTTGTGCGTTTCCGTCTGCTCTTGCTCGCCTTGGGTGCGTTCGCCGTGGGCACGGACTCGATGGTCATGGCCGGCATCCTCGGGCTCGTGGCCCGTGACCTGGACGTCTCCGTCCCGGCCGCGGGCCAGATGGTGACCGTCTTCGCCCTCGCGTACGCGCTGCTCGCGCCCGTCCTCGCCACGGTGACCGCCCGGTGGCCGCGGCGTCGGCTGCTGTTCACCGCACTCGCGTTCTTCACGGTCGCGAACGCACTGAGCGCCGTCGCGCCGACGTACGGGCTGCTGCTGGCCACGCGGGTGCTCGCGGCGGCCGGCGCCGCGCTCTACACGCCGACCGCCAACGCGGTCGCCACCTCGCTCGTACCGCCGGAGCGGCGGGGCCGGGCGCTGGCCACCGTGATGGGCGGCATGACCGTCGCGACGGCGCTGGGCGTGCCGCTCGGCACGTACATCGGACGGACCGACTGGCGGCTGACCATGTGGCTCGTCGTCGCCCTCGGCGTGCTCGCCTGCGTCGGGCAGGCCGTCTTCCTGCGCGAACTGCCGGAGGCGGCTGCTTCTCTGACGCTGCGTCGGCGGCTGGCACCGCTGCGGGACCGGCGGGTCGTGGGGGCCGCCGCGACCACGTTCGCGTTCTTCCTCGCCATCAACGCGGTGTACGTCTACCTCGCCACCGCGGTCGAGGGCGCGACGGGCGGCGACGCGGACCGGCTGAGCGCGGTGCTGCTGGTCACGGGCGTCGCGTCGGTGGCCGGCAGCTGGCTCGGGGGCCGGGCGGTCGACCGGCTGGGCGCGGGGGCCGTGCTCCTCGTCGCCGGCCTGGCGGCCGCGGCGGCCTTCACCGCGCTGCCGTGGCTGGGCCGGACGATGCCGGGGGCGATGGCGTACGCCGTGGTGGGCCCGCTCGCGGGCTGGGCGATCGGCGTGGCCCTGCCGCACCGCCTGGCGTCGATCGACCCGCCGAGCGCGCCGCTGCTGATCTCCCTCAACAGCAGTGCGCTGTACCTGGGGATCGCGGCGGGCGGCGGCACGGGGAGCGCGGCGATCGCGCTGCTGGGGGAGCGGTGGTTCCCCCTGGCGGGGACGGTGCTGGCGCTGGCGGCAACGGGGCTGGCGGCGGCCACGGCGGGGGGCCGGCGGGGCGGGGCGCCGGTGGCGCCTGTTGCGGGGGCGGGGGCGGCTCCG
>NZ_JAIXMK010000041.1:0-5630 GCF_020328095.1 Streptomyces sichuanensis | reverse complement strand
GGGCCGGGGCCCTGACCGGCCGGACCGCCGGGGCGCGGTGCCAGCGCCGGGCGCGGCCCGTTGCCCTGCACCTGACGGCGCTGCTGCTGGCCGCCGCCCGCGGCGGGAGCACCGCCGGGGCCGCCCGGGCCACCGGGGGCGCCCTGACCGGGAGCCGGCTTCTTGTGGCCCTGGGCCACGTCGACCGGCAGCATGACGAGCGCGGTGGTGCCGCCCGAGTCGGACGGGCGCAGCTGGATGCGGATGCCGTGTCGCAGGGACAGGCGGCCGACCACGAACAGACCCATGCGCCGGGAGACGGAGACGTCCACGGTCGGCGGGGAGGCGAGCCGCTCGTTGATCGCCGCGAGGTCGTCGGGCGAGAGGCCGATGCCGGTGTCGTGGATCTCCACGAGCACCCGGCCGTCGGGCAGCGCGTGACCGGTGACCTTGACCTTGGTCTGCGGGGAGGAGAACGAGGTCGCGTTCTCCAGCAGCTCGGCGAGGAGGTGCACGAGGTCGTTGACGACGCGGCCGGCGACCTCGGTCGGCGGCACGCCGCTCAGCTCGATGCGCTCGTACTGCTCCACCTCGGACGCGGCGGCACGGAGCACGTCGACGAGCGGGACCGGGCGGGTCCACCGTCGGCCGGGCTCCTCACCCGCGAGGACGAGGAGGTTTTCGCCGTTACGGCGCATACGGGTCGCGAGGTGGTCGAGCTTGAACAGCGAGGACAGCTGGTCCGGGTCGGCCTCGCGGCTCTCCAGCTCGGAGATGAGCGAGAGCTGACGCTGGATGAGGCCCTGGCTGCGGCGCGAGAGGTTGGTGAACATCGCGTTGACGTTGCCCCGGAGGAGGGCCTGCTCGGCGGCCAGACGCACGGCCTCGTGGTGCACCTCGTCGAAGGCCGCGGCCACCTTTCCGATTTCGTCGCGGCTGTGCACACCGACGGACTCCACGGACGTGTCGACGTCCTGCGGGTCGGTCTCGGACAGCTGCTTGACGAGCTCGGGCAGGCGTTCCTGGGCGACCTTCTGGGCGGTGTCCTGCAGTCGCCGCAGCGACCGCACCATGGACCGGGCCACGACGAAGGCGCCGACGAGCGAGATGCCGAGAACGAGGAGGATGAGGGCACCGTTGAGGTACGCCTCGTTCTGCGCGTCCTCACGCAGCTCCTGAGCCTTCTGCTCCATCTGCGAGAGGAGCGTCAGCTCGATCTTGGCCATCTCCTCGATCTTGACGCTGTCCATGTCGTACCAGTCGCGGTAACTGGTCTTCTCGCCCTTGAACGCGTCGGTGTTGTTGCCGAAGGCCCGCTCGGCGAAGGTGTTCGCCGAGGTGACGTTGGTGTCGCCACCGTTGAGGGCCTTCATCAGATCGGCGGAGTCGGCGGCCCGGATGGCGGTGAAGCGGCGCAGGGCCTCTTCCTCGTTGTCCAGGGCGGACTTGCCGTACTGGTGGTCGTTGGCCGACATGCTCGCGCCCTTGGGGTTCGCGAGCGCGGCACTGATCATGGCGCGCTGGATGGAGGCGTACTCCTTGGCGGAGGAGAACGTCGCCAGGGCGCGCGTCGCGGTGATCATTTCGCTGTTGCTGGTGGCCTGGGCCATGTCCTGGGACAGGGACAGCAGCGAGGTGATGAGGGCGTTGTAGTTACTGACCGTCTGCGCGGTGTACTCGCGGTCGCTGACGTACGCCTTCTCCCGGACCGCCTTGATCTTGTCGAGCTGCTTGGTGATGTCGACAAGGGTGGTCTGGACGCCGACCAGGGTGGGGTCGTCGGCCTTGGCCTTCCTGGTGGCGTCCCGGAACTGCTGGATCCGCTGGTCGGCCTTGGCTCGCGGAGCGATGACCTGGTCGTCCTTGGGGTTGTTCGCGACGATCGGCCCCGCCGACTTGTCGCGCTCCTCCTGAAGGGCGTCGGCGAGCTGGGTCGCCTTGGTCGTCATTTCCACCAGCAGCTTCATGTGGTCGAGCTGGTCGACGTTCTGAAGCGAGGTCTGGATACGCAGGCCACCCAGGGTCGTCGCGGCGACGACGGGGAGGGCGAGCAGGGAGACCAGACGGGTACTAATGCGCCAGTTGCGCAGGGCTATTCGTGAGCCCGGCCCGCTGGGCTCCTTCGCCTTCGGCTTCGGCTGTTCGGCGGCCTCGCTGCCGTTCGCTGCCTCGGCGGGCATGCCGACGGTCGTGCCGCGGTCGGTCGCACCGCGCGGCTCCGGCTCCGCCGCAGCGCTGCCATCCCTCTTGAAACGTCCCTGCACTAGCGTCGCAACCTCTGGACCAGGCGTCCCGCCGGGTGAGCGGAGGGACGGTGTCGAGTCGTGGGGGGACCGCGGTGCCCCCCTGGCGGTCCCCGGAATTCCAGCACAGTGCCCAATCCCCCAACAAGGCCGGTGGGTGCAGCTCCGGATGTCGTGACGCTGGGTGAGTGTCGCGGTGACGCAGGGTAGAAGATTGAGCACCCCATGTCGGACTTATGCCCATGAGTCATGGGGTCCGGCTCGACGGTCACCCCCTGTCCCAGTCGCCATGATCAGGAGCGGAACGTCTGGTTCAGCCCTGCAATGTCCGTTTCGCGGAGGCGGAACAGCCGCCCGTTATGCCGCATTTTTCGGTTGCGTCGTGAGCAAACTCACAGTAAAGCCGGGACTTGTCCCGCGTGCGAGGGGGGAAAGGCGCGCCTAGCCTGGTTCTTTACACAGCCGCCGAAACGCCAAGAACGACAACGCGAGGCACCCCCAGTGAAGACCGAGAACCCGGCGAAGCCGTCCCGCAAGACCGCCAACCCGCGCCGCACCACGCTCGCGCACCTCCAGGCCGCCGAGACGACGGGCCTCTTCGCCGTCGCCGAGCGCCCGGAGCACGCCCTGGAGCTCCCGCAGGCCACCGCCAACCCGCGCCGCACCGTCCTCATGACGGCCCCCGCGGTGCAGCTGCCCCAGGACTGATCCCGGCGGCGCACGGGTCGCGCACGCCCCCCGCGATAGCCTGAGGTGTCCGACTCCGGCCAATCAGACAAGGGGTACGAGCTTCCCGTGCGCATCGCCAGGTTCTCCATTGACGGAAACGTCGCGTTCGGCGTCGTAGAGGGGGACGCGTCCACCGAAGGTGGTCCCGTCCTCGACATCATCAAGGGGCACCCCTTCGCGGAATTCGAGCGCTCGGGGCAGAAGATCCCGCTGAGCAAGGTGCGGCTGCTGCCGCCCGTGCTGCCCAACAAGGTCGTCGCCATCGGCCGCAACTACGCCGAGCACGCCGCGGAGCTGGGCAACGAGGTGCCCGAGGTGCCCGTCACCTTCTTCAAGCCCTCCACGGCCGTCACCGGCCCCGGCGACCCGATCGCCTACCCCTCCTTCTCCAGCGAGCTCCACCACGAGGCCGAGCTCGCCGTCGTCATCGGCCGCATGTGCCGCGAGGTCCCGCGCGAGCGCGTCAAGGACGTCATCCTCGGCTACACCTGCGCCAACGACGTCACCGCGCGTGACGTCCAGCAGCGCGAGAAGCAGTGGGCCCGGGCCAAGGGCTTCGACACCTCCTGCCCGCTCGGCCCCTGGATCGAGACCGAGCTCGACCCCCGCGACCTCGGCATCATGTGCACCGTGAACGGCGAACAGCGCCAGCTGGGCCGCACGAGCGACATGGTGCGCTCCATCGAGGACCTGATCGTCCACATCACCGAGGCGATGACGCTGCTCCCCGGCGACGTCGTCCTCACCGGCACCCCGGCCGGCGTCGGACCCCTCAACGTCGGCGACGAGGTCGCCGTCACCATCGAAGGCATCGGCACTCTCACCAACAAGGTGATCAAGCGTGGCTAACGCGAACGTCCGCGTACGTTTCTGTCCCTCGCCGACCGGCAACCCCCACGTGGGCCTGGTCCGCACCGCCCTCTTCAACTGGGCGTTCGCCCGCCACCACGGCGGCACCCTCGTCTTCCGCATCGAGGACACCGACGCGGCGCGCGACTCCGAGGAGTCCTACGAGCAGCTGCTCGACGCCATGCGCTGGCTGGGCCTCGACTGGGACGAGGGTCCCGAGGTCGGCGGCCCCCACGCGCCGTACCGCCAGTCGCAGCGCATGGACCTCTACAAGGACGTCGCCGCCAAGCTGCTCGACGCCGGTCACGCGTACTACTGCTACTGCACCACCGAGGAGCTCGACGAGCGCCGCGAGGCCGCCCGCGCGGCCGGCCGGCCCTCGGGCTACGACGGCACGTGCCGCGAGCTCACCGCCGAGCAGAAGGCGCAGTACGAGCGCGAGGACCGCAAGCCGATCGTCCGCTTCCGGATGCCCGACGAGCCGATCACCTTCACCGACCTGGTGCGCGGCGAGCTGACCTTCACCCCGGAGAACGTGCCCGACTACGGCATCGTCCGGGCCAACGGCGCCCCGCTCTACACGCTCGTCAACCCCGTCGACGACGCGCTGATGGAGATCACCCACGTCCTGCGCGGCGAGGACCTGCTCTCCTCCACTCCCCGCCAGGTCGCCCTCTACCGGGCGCTCGCGGAGATCGGCGTCGGCAACGGCACCACGCCGTCCTTCGGCCACCTGCCGTACGTGATGGGCGAGGGCAACAAGAAGCTCTCCAAGCGCGACCCGCAGGCTTCCCTCAACCTCTACCGGGAGCGCGGCTTCGTCCGCGAGGGCCTGCTCAACTACCTCTCGCTGCTCGGCTGGTCCCTCTCCGCCGACCAGGACGTCTTCACGATCGACGAGATGGTCGCGGCGTTCGACGTCAAGGACGTCAACGCCAACCCGGCCCGCTTCGACCTGAAGAAGTGCGAGGCGATCAACGCCGACCACATCCGCCGGATGGACCCCAAGGCGTTCGCCGACGCCTGCACCCCCTGGCTGCAGGCCCCGCACGCCAACTGGGCGCCGGAGAAGTTCGACCAGGCGGCCTGGGAGGCCATCGCGCCGCACGCCCAGACCCGCCTGACCGTCCTCTCCGACATCACGGCCAACGTCGACTTCCTCTTCCTGGACGAGCCGGTCGAGGACGAGGCGTCCTGGACCAAGGCCATGAAGGAGGGCTCGGACGCCCTGCTGCGCACGGCCCGCGCCCGCCTGGCCGACGCCGACTGGAACGCGGACGCCATCAAGGCCGCCGTCGTCGCCGCGGGCGAGGAGCACGGCCTCAAGCTCGGCAAGGCCCAGGCGCCGGTCCGCGTGGCCGTCACGGGCCGCACCGTCGGCCTCCCGCTCTTCGAGTCCCTCGAAGTGCTCGGCCGCGAGCGCACCCTGACCCGCATCGACGCCGCCCTGGCGAAGCTCGCGGGCTGACGTCCCACACGTCCCACGACACGGGGCCCGGCAGCCTGCTCAGGCCGCCGGGCCCCGTGCGTACGGCCGCCCGGGCACCAGGCGGGTTATCGATTTTGGACCCCCGTCCACCTTCGGGTAATGTTCTTCCTGCGCCGCCCGGGAGGGCCGAGAGGCCGGAGCGGAGGGCGCAAGCCGGACAAGACCCCTTACGGGGGGTGGAGTTACGGTGGGGTATGGTGTAATTGGCAGCACGAGGGTTTCTGGTTCCCTTAGTCTAGGTTCGAGTCCTGGTACCCCAGCAAGAGAAAATCCACTGGAAATTCTCTCGCAAAACTACTGATAAAGTAGTCACCGCGCGGAAGCGCAAAAGCGAAGTGCAA
>NZ_JAIXMK010000040.1:0-13774 GCF_020328095.1 Streptomyces sichuanensis | reverse complement strand
CACGGGGCCCGGCAGCCTGCTCAGGCCGCCGGGCCCCGTGCGTACGGCCGCCCGGGCACCAGGCGGGTTATCGATTTTGGACCCCCGTCCACCTTCGGGTAATGTTCTTCCTGCGCCGCCCGGGAGGGCCGAGAGGCCGGAGCGGAGGGCGCAAGCCGGACAAGACCCCTTACGGGGGGTGGAGTTACGGTGGGGTATGGTGTAATTGGCAGCACGAGGGTTTCTGGTTCCCTTAGTCTAGGTTCGAGTCCTGGTACCCCAGCAAGAGAAAATCCACTGGAAATTCTCTCGCAAAACTACTGATAAAGTAGTCACCGCGCGGAAGCGCAAAAGCGAAGTGCAAGCCCCCGTTGTGTAGCGGCCTAGCACGCCGCCCTCTCAAGGCGGTAGCGCCGGTTCGAATCCGGTCGGGGGTACAGATTCCTGCGAGGGTGACCTCAAAGGGAATCGCTAGGGCCCCCGTTGTGTAGCGGCCTAGCACGCCGCCCTCTCAAGGCGGTAGCGCCGGTTCGAATCCGGTCGGGGGTACTGGGTAAAACCACCATGGGGTATGGTGTAATTGGCAGCACGAGGGTTTCTGGTTCCCTTAGTCTAGGTTCGAGTCCTGGTACCCCAGCGCAGATTGCTTTCCGAGTCTGCAAGGAAAACAAAAAAGCAGGCCCCCGTTGTGTAGCGGCCTAGCACGCCGCCCTCTCAAGGCGGTAGCGCCGGTTCGAATCCGGTCGGGGGTACAGAAAAGAGAAAATGCCTCCCGCTCGGCGGGGGGCATTTTTTCATGCGTCCTTCCCCCGCCCCGGGGGCGGCGGGATAATCCCCGCATGGTCCATCCCCACGGCGTGCGCCGCCGGGTCCACGTCGGTGATCTCCAACCCGGCGACCATGCGTGCCTGCTGTTCGAGTCGGACGAGGAGCGGGCGTCGATCCTGCGGGACTTCGTCCTCGGGGGACTGGACGCCGAGGACAAGATCCTCTATCTGAGCGGTGCACAGAGCCCCGACGGTCCCGGCGTCCTGTGGGACGAATGCCGGCTCACCACGGTGCCCGGCGGGCTGGCCGACCGCGTGGAGATCGTACGGCTGGCCGAATTCCTCTCCGGCACGGGCCAGTTGGAGCCCGCCGCGCTCATGCGGCGGCTACGGACCGCCGCCGCGCGCTCCCGCGAGGAGGGCTACCGGGCCCTGCGGGTCGCCGGTGACCCCTGCGCCGCCCTGTGCGACGACGGGCACAGCGCCATCGGCGGCCCCGGCGTCGCCCGGCTGCTGCGGTACGAGGCGTTACTCGCGGAGGAGTTCAGCTCCGGCGGTGCGCTGGCCGTCTGCCAGTACGACATCCGCCGCTGCGAACCGGCTGCCCTGGACGCCTTCGCGTCCGCGCACGCCCGGAGCGTCGAGGCCGACCCCCTCGTCCGGACGGCCGAACTCGTCGTCGTGCGCACCTACCGTCCCCAGGGCCTGCGCATAGAGGGCGTGGTCGACGCCGGCGCCCACCGGCGGCTGCGGGACGCCCTGCGGTCGGTGGCCGGCGTCCGCGGCGACGTGCGCCTGGAGATGTCCCGGGTGGAATTCCTGGACCTCGGGGGCCTGCGGCTGCTGATGACCTTCGCCCGGGCCCGCGCCGCCCGGCACGCCACCGTCGAGCTCAGCGGGCTGCCGCCGCACCTCCTGCACGTCATCACCCTCGTCGGCTGGGACCGCACCCCGGGCCTCCGGCTGGGGGCCGTGCATGCCTGCTGAGGGGTCCGGCTTCGTCCATCACGCCTGCCTGTACGGGACCGACGCGGAGTTCCTGGCGATGGCCGTGCCGTTCGTGGCGGACGGTCTCGCCGCGGGGGAGCCCGTGCTGGCCGCGACGACGCCCGCCAACATCGAGCTGCTCCGGCAGGCCCTGGGGGAGCGGGCGCACGCCCTCGACACGGCCGAGACGGCCTACTTCGGCCGCCGGCCCGTGGAGCGGGTCACGGCCTTCCTGCGCTACCACGACCACCGCGCCCGGCCCGGACGCCGGACCCGGATGATCGCCGAGCCGGTGTGGGGCGGGAAGTCCGCCCGCCAGGTCGCGGAGTGGAAGCGGATGGAATCCGGGCTCAACGTGCTGCTGGCCGGCCTGCCGGTGTGGATGATCTGCCCGTACGACACCCGGAGCGTGCCGCGGGACGTGGCCCAGGCCGCCTGCGCCACCCACCCGGCGCGGATGGACGGCGAGCGGCTGATCCCCTGCGGGACCTACGCCGACCCGGGCGACTACGTGGCCGGCGTCCCGCTGCCCCGGACCGCCGCCCCCGCCGGGGCGGCCCGTACGGGCCCCACGGACCTGCTGGCCGACGTACGGCTCTTCGCCCGCGCCCGGGCCCTCGCGGGCGGCCTGACGGGCGAGCGGCTGTCCCTGGCCGTCCTGGCCGTCTGCGAGGCGGCCGGCTACCTGCTGGGCCCGCGGGGCGCGCGGGTGGCACTGCGGGGGTGGGAGGAGCCGGGAGCGCTGGCGTACGAGCTGCTGCGCACGGAGGAGGAGGCCGGCGGGGAGCCCGTGCCGGCCTTCGCCGGCTTCCGGCCGCCGGGGCGGGCGTCGGGTGCCGAGGACGGCCTGTGGCTGGCCCGCACCCTGAGCGATTCCCTGGACGTCCGCACCCACGGCCCGCTGACCCGTCTGACCCTGCGCATCCCGGGCCCGGGCGACGCGGAACGCCTTCCCCCGCCCCGCCCCTTCCCGTAACAACAACCAGCCCGTCCGGTCCTGTAACACCGATCAGCCCGCCCGGTCCCGTGACGACAACCAGCCCGTCCGGCGTTTGAGGACAGGAAACGGTGAAAGGGCGGGGCAGGGGCAAAATCCCCCCGGCGAGCCTCAGCCGTTGCGGCGCAGGGCCTCGGTGAGGCGGACGGCGGCGTCCAGGACCGCCTGGGCGTGCATACGGCCCGGGTGCCGGGTCAGGCGCTCGATCGGTCCGGAGACCGAGACGGCGGCCACGACGCGGTTCGAGGGCCCACGGACCGGCGCCGAGACCGACGCCACACCCGGCTCCCGCTCGCCGATCGACTGGGCCCAGCCCCGCCGCCGCACGCCCGAGAGCGCGGTCGCCGTGAAACGGGCCCCCTGCAGGCCGCGGTGCAGCCGCTCGGGCTCCTCCCAGGCCATGAGGACCTGGGCGGCGGAGCCGGCCTTCATCGGCAGCGTCGAACCCACCGGCACGGTGTCCCGCAGTCCGGACAGCCGCTCGGCCGCCGCCACACAGATGCGCATGTCGCCCTGGCGCCGGTAGAGCTGGGCGCTCTCGCCCGTGACGTCGCGCAGGTGCGTGAGGACCGGGCCGGCCGTGGCCAGGAGCCGGTCCTCGCCCGCCGCGGCCGCCAGCTCGCTCAGCCGGGGACCGAGGATGAAACGGCCCTGCATGTCGCGCGCCACCATCCGGTGGTGCTCCAGGGCCACCGCGAGCCGGTGCGCCGTCGGACGCGCCAGCCCCGTGGCCGTGACCAGCCCGGCGAGGGTCGCCGGACCGGACTCCAGAGCGCTCAGTACCAGAGCCGCCTTGTCGAGTACGCCCACTCCGCTAGAGGCGCCGCCTGAGTTGTCCATGCAACGATACTTGCGTCTCACACTGTGAAACGCAAGTTCAATATTTCCCGGGAGGCGCCAATCTGGAAAGGACAGCCCCCAGCTCACAGGAGATACAGCGATGGGACGGACACTCGCGGAGAAGGTCTGGGACGACCACGTCGTCACGCGCGCCGAAGGCGAGCCCGACCTCCTCTACATCGACCTGCACCTGCTCCACGAGGTCACCAGCCCGCAGGCTTTCGACGGCCTGCGGAAAGCGGGCCGTCCGGTCCGCAGGCTGGACCTGACCATCGCCACCGAGGACCACAACACCCCCACCCTCGACATCGACAAGCCCATCGCGGACCCCGTCTCCCGCACCCAGCTGGAGACCCTGCGCCGCAACTGCGCCGAGTTCGGCGTGCGGCTGCACCCGCTGGGCGACGTCGAGCAGGGCGTGGTCCACGTGGTGGGACCGCAGCTCGGCCTCACCCAGCCCGGCACCACCGTGGTCTGCGGCGACAGCCACACCTCCACGCACGGCGCCTTCGGCGCGCTGGCCTTCGGCATCGGCACCAGCCAGGTCGAGCACGTCCTGGCCACCCAGACCCTGCCGCTGTCGCCCTTCAAGACGATGGCGATCACCGTCGAGGGCGAGCTGCCCGAGGGCGTCACGGCCAAGGACCTGATCCTGGCGATCATCGCCCGGATCGGCACCGGCGGCGGCCAGGGCTACGTCATCGAGTACCGCGGCTCCGCCATCGAGAAGCTCTCGATGGAGGCCCGGATGACCGTGTGCAACATGTCCATCGAGGCGGGCGCCCGGGCCGGCATGATCGCCCCCGACGACACCACCTTCGCCTACCTCCAGGGCCGCCCCCACGCCCCCCGCGGCGAGGACTGGGACGCCGCCGTCGCCCACTGGCGCACCCTGCGCACCGACGACGACGCCGTCTTCGACCACGAGGTCGTCATCGACGCCTCCGAGCTCTCCCCCTTCGTCACCTGGGGCACCAACCCCGGCCAGGGCGCACCCCTGTCGTCGGCGGTCCCCGACCCCGCCTCGTACACCGACGCCTCGGAGCGCCTGGCCGCCGAAAAGGCTCTGGAGTACATGGGGTTGACGGCAGGTCAGCCGCTGCGCGAGATCGCCGTGGACACCGTCTTCGTCGGCTCGTGCACCAACGGCCGCATCGAGGACCTGCGCGCCGCCGCCTCGGTCATCGACGGCCGCGCCGTCGCCGACGGCGTACGGATGCTCGTCGTCCCCGGCTCCGTCCGCGTGGCGCTGCAGGCCGTCGAGGAGGGGCTGGACAAGGTGTTCACCGCGGCCGGTGCCGAATGGCGGCACGCCGGCTGCTCGATGTGCCTGGGCATGAACCCCGACCAACTCGCTCCCGGCGAGCGGTCCGCGTCCACCTCCAACCGCAACTTCGAGGGCAGGCAGGGCAAGGGCGGCCGCACCCACCTGGTCTCCCCCCAGGTCGCCGCGGCCACCGCCGTACTGGGCCACCTGGCCTCCCCGGCCGACCTGCCGGGCCTCGCCGGCGCCACCGACGTACGCACCACCGTGGAGGTCTGAGACCGATGGAAGCATTCACCACGCACACCGGCCGGGCCGTCCCGCTGCGCCGCAGCAACGTCGACACCGACCAGATCATCCCCGCGCACTGGCTGAAGAAGGTCACCCGCGACGGCTTCGAGGACGGGCTCTTCGAGGCGTGGCGCAAGGACCCGGAGTTCGTCCTCAACCGGCCCGAGCGGGCGGGCGCGACCGTGCTGGTCGCGGGTCCCGACTTCGGCACCGGCTCCTCCCGCGAGCACGCGGTGTGGGCGCTGCAGAACTACGGCTTCAAAACCGTCGTGTCGTCCCGCTTCGCCGACATCTTCCGCGGCAACTCGCTCAAGAACGGATTGCTGACGGTGGTCCTGCCGCAGGAGACCGTCGACGCCCTCTGGCAGCTGACCGAGAAGGACCCCACCGCCGAGGTGACGGTCGATCTCGTGGCGCGCCAGGTGCGGGCCGAGGGCATCACGGCCGATTTTGAGCTTGACGAGAACGCCCGGTGGCGGCTGCTGGAGGGCCTGGACGACATCGGTCTGACCCTCCGGCACGAAGCCGACATCGCCGCCTTCGAGGCGGGCAGGCCCTCGTACAAGCCGTCCACGGCCCGGATCTGAGCCCGATTACGGCTCGTTTGGCCCAGTGTCGGGCGGCTCGGGAAGGCTTCCCGAGGCCCCGGATTTTCGCTGCTCACCCAGGGTTTGGCATGATGCGCCCCCTGTCTTCGGACAGGGGGCGCGTTGCTTTGTTGAGGGCCCGTGAAGCGACAACTCGCCTCAGATGGCACAATCGGTGCATGGAACGCGACAGCCAACTCGAGCTTTACCGGCTCGTCGCCGACCAACTGAAGGAAGCGCACACAAGAGTGCGCGCACTGCAAGTCCCGGAGGGCGTACGGATGGCGCTGTCCCGGCAGCTGCTGGCCATCACGGCCTCGGCGAAGCACGATCTCTCAGGCGCGGCAAGGCGTCTGGACCGGCTGATGAACGACCTCGACGAGGGCCGTTTCCCCCAAGAGCCCGACACCGACGGAACTCCGTGATGGGTCGAGTTCGTTGCGGCACAAGGGTGATTAGACCGTTTCGTGTTTGATTTGCGGTATATATCTGCCTAACGTGCGAAAAAGCTGGAGCACATTCCAGCCAATGTCTCCGAAGGGGAAGACGTGAACAAGGCGCAGCTCGTTGAAGCGATTGCCGACAAGCTCGGTGGCCGCCAGCAGGCCGCAGACGCGGTCGACGCGGTACTCGACGCGATCGTCCGCGCGGTCGTCGCCGGTGACCGGGTCTCGGTCACCGGCTTCGGCTCGTTCGAGAAGGTCGACCGCCCCGCCCGTTACGCCCGCAACCCGCAGACGGGTGAGCGCGTGCGGGTCAAGAAGACCTCGGTGCCGCGCTTCCGCGCGGGCCAGGGCTTCAAGGACCTGGTGGCCGGTACGAAGAAGCTGCCCAAGGGCGGCGAGGTCTCCGTCAAGAAGGCGCCCAAGGGCAGCCTTTCGGGCGGCAAGGCCACCACCAAGGCCGCGGCCAAGAAGGCCACCGCCAAGAAGACCGCCGTGAAGAAGACGACGGCCGCCAAGAAGACGACCGCGGCGAAGACCACGGCCGCCAAGAAGACCACGGCCGCCAAGAAGGCGACCACGGCGAAGAAGGCGGCGCCCGCGAAGAAGGCGGCCACCACCACGAAGGCCGCCGCCGCGAAGAAGGCGACGCCCGCGAAGAAGGCCGCCGCCGTGAAGAAGACGGCTGCTGCGAAGAAGACCGCGCCCGCGAAGAAGGCCGCCGCCGTCAAGGCTCCGGCCCGCAAGACCACCGCGCGCAAGACCACCGCCAAGAAGACCGCGGCCAAGAAGAAGTAAGGCTGCGAAGGTACGGCGTAACGCGCCGGGCCGGGCTCCCTCCGGGGAGCCCGGCCCGCGGTGCGTGGGAGGCACGACGCCCTCGGGGGCGTCCGGCGCGTCCCTCAGAAGGTCTGCAGCGTCACCAGCGCCACCCGGCGCTGCTCCACCGGGCCCGTCGCCCCCTCGGCGAACTCGATGCGCACCCGCTGGCCGGGCCGCAGCAGCCGCAGCCCCCCGGCGTCGAACGCCGCCCCGTCGAAGGGCACGGGCGTGCCGTCGTCCAGGAGCACGCTCCCGGAGCGGGTCTGAGGGTCGAAGGTGTACGCGGTCGCCTGCATGTCCAGCAGCCTAGTGCGCCTGTGGCCCGGGCATGAGCACGCCGGCCGCCACGGCCGCCGTGCGCGGACCCACACCCAGCGCCAGGGCCGCCCGCAAATCCAGCTCGGTGTCCACGTCCTGCCGCACGGAATCCACCCCCTCCAGGGCGATCTCCCATGCTCCCGAGGCGCGGTGCCGGGCGCGCGAACGCCCCTCGAACGCCGGAGCCAATTCCATTCCCGGGGCGGCGGCCAGCACCGTCGTGCCGATTCCGGCGGCATCCGGAAGAAATGCGCGCGGGAATTCGGCGGCGGAATCGAGCACCCGCCCGAGTTCCACCGGGCGCAGCGCGGGCAGATCCGCATTGAGGGTCGCCACCGCCGCGTGCGGCCGGCCGGCCCGTACGCTCCGCGCACCGTGCGCCAGGGCCGCGTTCAGCCCGCCGCCGCCCGGCGGCTCGGGCAGCACCCGCGCCCCCAGCGCGGCCAGCTCCGCTCCCGCCCGCCCGTCCCGGGTGACGACCGCCACATCCCGCACGGAGCCGCAGGCCAGCGCCGCGCCCACGGTGTCCAGGGCGAACGCCAGCGCCAGCGCGGGCCCCGGCAGCCGCCCGGCTCCCGCCACGAGGCGGCTCTTGGCCGCGGCCAGCGGCTTCAGCGGCACCACCAGCGTCCAGCGCACCCGCGCCCCCTCCCACTCGTCCCCGGCCCATTGTCCCCCCGCTGCCGCGGCCGCATGCGGAGCCCGGGGTTACGGTGTTCTCGACAGACCGGGTACCTGGGGCGACACTTGTCCGGCCCCCGGGTGAGCAGCAGGCCCGAAGCAGCTTCCAGGTCCCAACAGAAGGGTGTCCGAGTGTCCCGCCACAGAATCGGCTTCTGGTACCGCTTTACGGCGGTGTTGGCGAAACCGCCGCTCGTGGTTCTTTTCAAGCGGGACTGGCGGGGAATGGAGCACATTCCGGCCGACGGCGGATTCATCACCGCGGTCAACCACAACTCCTACCTCGACCCCCTGTCGTACGCCCACTTCCAGTACAACACCGGGCGCGTCCCGCGCTTCCTGGCCAAGGCCGGCCTCTTCAAGGGCAGCTTCGTGGGCGCGGTGCTGCGCGGCACCGGGCAGATCCCCGTCTACCGTGAGAGCACCGACGCCGCCAACGCCTTCCGGGCCGCCGTGGACGCCATCAACAAGGGCGAGTGCGTGGCCTTCTACCCCGAGGGCACCCTCACCCGGGACCCCGACATGTGGCCCATGGAGGGCAAGACGGGCGCCGCCCGCGTCGCCCTGCTCACCAAGGCCCCGGTCATCCCCGTCGCCCAGTGGG
The DNA here is from genome assembly GCF_020328095.1 of Streptomyces sichuanensis. Lineage (NCBI taxonomy): Bacteria > Bacillati > Actinomycetota > Actinomycetes > Kitasatosporales > Streptomycetaceae > Streptomyces > Streptomyces sichuanensis. The sequence goes on along the minus strand of NZ_JAIXMK010000040.1, from coordinate 5,194 downwards.
GCGCCAACGAGGCCATGCCGCCCTACGCCAGGGAGAAGAAGCTGCGGCTCTTCCCCCGCAAGACCCTCAAGGTCCTGGCCGGCCCGCCCGTCGACCTCTCCGCGTACTACGACCGGGAGCCCACCGGAGAGGTGCTGCGCGAGGCCACCGACACCATCATGAAGGCCATCACCGCGCTCCTGGCCGAACTGCGCGAGGAGCCGGCCCCGGCCGAGCCGTACAACCTCAAGAAGGCCCGCGCCGCGGCCCGCGCGGAAGCCCACCACCGGCCGCAGGAGGACAGCAAGTGACGCGTTGCGCCGTATACGGCACCGGATCCTGGGGCACCGCCTTCGCGATGATCCTCGCCGACGCGGGCTGCGAGGTCACCATGTGGGGCCGCCGGGGCTCCCTCGTGGACGCCATCAACACCGGCCGGACCAACCCCGACTACCTCCCCGGCATCGAGCTCCCCGCCGCCGTCCGGGCCACCACCGATCCCGCCGAGGCGGCGCACGGCGCGGCGTTCACCGTCCTCGCCGTCCCCTCCCAGACCCTGCGCGGCAACCTCACCGAGTGGGCGCCGCTGCTGGCCGGCGACACCGTGCTCGTCTCCCTGATGAAGGGCGTCGAACTGGGCACCGCCAAGCGGATGAGCGAGGTCATCGAGGAGGTCGCCAAGGTCTCCCCGGACCGGGTCGCCGTCCTCACCGGCCCCAACCTCGCCAAGGAGATCGCCGCCCGGCAGCCCGCCGCCGCCGTCGTCGCCTGCCGCGACGAGTCCGTCGCCAAGCGGCTGCAGGCCGCCTGCCACACCGCCTACTTCCGCCCGTACACCAACACCGACGTGGTCGGCTGCGAACTGGGCGGCGCCGTCAAGAACGTCATCGCCCTGGCCGTGGGCATCGCCGACGGCATGGGCCTGGGCGACAACGCCAAGGCGTCCCTCATCACCCGCGGCCTCGCCGAGACGACCCGCCTGGGCCTGGCCATGGGCGCCGACGCGCACACCTTCGCCGGCCTCGCGGGCATGGGCGACCTCGTCGCCACCTGCTCCTCCCCGCTCTCGCGCAACCACACCTTCGGCACCAACCTCGGCCGCGGCATGACCCTCGCCGAGACCATCGCCGTCACCAAGCAGACGGCCGAGGGCGTCAAGTCCTGCGAGAGCGTGCTCGATCTGGCCGGCCGTCACCATGTCGACATGCCGATCACCGAGACCGTCGTCGGCATCGTGCACGAGGGCAAGCCCCCCATGGTGGCGCTCAAGGAGCTGATGTCCCGCAGCGCCAAGCCCGAGCGGCACTGAAGCACGCCCTCCCACCAGGTACTCTCAACGCGATATGAGCAGCCAGACCTCCCCCCAGAGCCCTGACCGGAAGCCGCGCGTCGCGGTCGTCTTCGGCGGTCGCAGTTCCGAGCACGCCATCTCGGTGGTCACGGCGGGCGCCGTGCTGCGCGCCGTCGACCGGACCAAGTACGACGTGCTGCCGATCGGCATTACGACCGACGGCCGTTGGGCCCTCACCGCCGACGATCCCGAGCGGATGGCCATCGCCGACCGCGCGCTGCCGAGCGTCGACCAGCTCACCGACTCGGCCGAGGGCGCCGTCCTGCTGCCCGTCGACCCCTCCAGCCGCGAGGTCGTCTACACCGAGCCGGGCGCCGTTCCCAAGGCGCTGGGCGAGGTCGACGTCGTCTTCCCCGTGCTGCACGGTCCGTACGGCGAGGACGGCACCCTCCAGGGCATGCTGGACCTGGCCGGAATCCCCTACGTCGGCGCGGGCGTCCTCGCCTCCGCCGTCGGCCAGGACAAGGAGTACATGAAGCGGGTCTTCATCTCCTACGGGCTGCCCGTCGGCCCGTACGAGGTGATCCGCCCCCGCGAGTGGGACACCGACCCGGCCGCCGCCCGCAAGAAGATCGTGGACTTCGCCGGCGAGCACGGCTGGCCGCTCTTCGTGAAGCCCGCCCGCGCCGGCTCCTCCATGGGCATCACCAAGGTCGACGACCTCTCCGGCCTGGACGACGCCATCGCCGAGGCCCGCCGCCACGACCCGAAGATCCTGGTCGAATCGTTGCTGCGCGGCCGCGAGATCGAGTGCGGCGTGCTGGAGTTCGAGGACGGCCCGCGCGCCAGCGTGCCCGCCGAGATCCCCCCGGTCTCCGCCCACGACTTCTACGACTTCGAGGCCAAGTACATCGACTCCGCCTCCGGCATCGTGCCCGCCCCGCTCAGCGAGGACGAGACGCGCCGGGTGCAGGAGCTGGCGATCCGGGCCTTCGACGCCGTCTCCTGCGAGGGCCTGGTCCGCGCGGACTTCTTCCTCACCGAGGACGGCGAGTTCGTGATCAACGAGATCAACACCATGCCCGGCTTCACGCCCATCTCCATGTACCCGCGCATGTGGCAGGAGAGCGGCGTGAGCTACCCCGAGCTGGTCGACCGGCTCATCCAGGCCGCCCTGCGGCGGCCGACCGGCCTGCGCTAGGGAGGACTAGCCGGCGATCCCCTCGGGGATCGTCCTCCGGATGGCTTCGGCGAGGTCCGACAACGCGCCGAAGCCACCGGACGTCTCCTTCGGGAGCGTGACCTCCACCGACGCCTCGCGCAGCACCGTGGTGCAGCGCACGGAGCCGTCCCTCAGCTCCTCGGGCACCCAGCTGATCCCGTCGATCTCCACCGCGTTCGTGGCCCGCGCCACCACCGCGGACTTCGGCACCCCGCAGCGCAACGTGACCGACGGGCCGCCGCCCCAGGCGGCGGTGAAGTCCGAGACGGGATCGGTGGCACGCTTCCTGAGACCGTCCACCTCGGCGGGCAGCTCCCCGTGCAGCGCCCGGCAGAGCACCGCCTGCCGCGCCGAGGGGGTGGGCACCGCCGGGCCCGCCGGTCCGTCCGTGGCCGAGCAGGCGGCACAGGCGGACAGCAGGGCGACGGCGGACAGGCCGAAGGGCCGGCGGAGCGAGAACTTCACCGGCCGAGCATACGGGGGAGCTAGATGTGGACGACCGGGCAGGTGAGGGTGCGGGTGATGCCCTCCACCTTCTGGACTTGCGCGACCACCATCCGGCCGAGCTCGTCCACCGTGTCCGCCTGGGCGCGCACGATCACGTCGTACGGCCCGGTGACGTCCTCGGCCTGCATCACTCCGTCGATCCTTCCGATGACTTCGGCCACGGTCGACGCCTTGCCGACCTCGGTCTGGATCAGGATGTACGCCTGTACCACGGAACCTCCAGGGCGGCTTCGAGGATCATGGGGGGAGAAGAGACGCCACGGTACCGCGTCGCCGCACGGTGCGGGGAGACCCGCGCGGCCTGCGCGGCGCGGAACACGTCACGAACAGGGCAACCGACACTCCGAGGAGGAGCTCAGTGAAAGGCACCGTGGGCGAGTTGGGGGAGTTCGGGCTCATCAGAGAGCTGACCTCCCGGCTCACCACCACCCCGGCGGTCCGGCTCGGGCCGGGTGACGACGCCGCGGTGGTCGCGGCGCCCGACCGCCGGGTCGTGGCCAGTACGGACGTCCTCCTGGAAGGACGGCACTTCCGCCGCGACTGGTCCACCGCCTACGACGTCGGCCGCAAGGCCACGGCGCAGAACCTCGCCGACATCGCCGCCATGGGCGCGGTGCCCACCGCCGTCCTGCTGGGCCTCGTCGTGCCCGCCGAGCTCCCCGCCACCTGGCCGACCGAGCTCATGGACGGCATCCGCGACGAGTGCCAGGTCGCGGGCGCGGCCGTGGTCGGCGGGGACGTCGTGCGCGGCGACACCATCACCGTGGCCATCACGGCGCTGGGCGACCTGCGCAACGCCGAACCGGTCACCCGCGCCGGCGCCCGGGCCGGCGACGTCGTCGCCGTCACCGGCTGGCTGGGCTGGTCGGCGGCCGGCCTCGCCGTGCTCTCCCGCGGCTTCCGTTCGCCGCGCGCCTTCGTCGAGGCCCACCGGCGCCCCGAGCCCCCGTACCACGCGGGCCCCGCGGCCGCCGCGCTCGGCGCCACCGCCATGACGGACGTCAGCGACGGCCTCATCGCCGACCTCGGGCACATCGCCGAGGCCAGCAAGGTCCGCATCGACCTGCGCACGGCGGCCATCGACGTCCCCACGCAGATGTCCGACATCGGACAGGCCGTCGGCGTCGACCCGCTGCAGTGGGTGCTGACCGGGGGAGAGGACCACGCCATCGTGGCCACCTTCCCGCCGGACGTGAAGCTGCCGGCCCGCTGGAAGGTCATCGGCGAGGTCGTCAACCCCTCCGCCCTGCCCCAGGTCACCGTCGACGGCGCCCCCTGGGACAAGGCCGGAGGCTGGGACCACTTCGGGGACCTCGACCCCGGCGAATGACGGACGCCGAGTAGATTCGGCGCATGCGCATACCCCCGAGGGTGCTCACCGTCGCCGGATCCGACTCCGGGGGCGGCGCGGGCATCCAGGCCGACCTGAAGACGATGCTCGCCCTCGGGGTGCACGGCATGAGCGCGGTCACCGCGGTGACCGCGCAGAACTCCCTGGGCGTCCAGGGCGCCTGGCCCCTGCCGGCCGAGGCCGTACGGGCCCAGGTCCGCAGCGTCGTCGACGACATCGGCGTCCAGGCCGTCAAGACCGGCATGCTCGCGTCGGCGGAGCTGGTGGAGACGGTGGCGGAGCTGCTGGCGGACGTGCCCGCGCCCGTGGTCGTCGACCCGGTGGGCATCTCCAAGCACGGCGACGCCCTGCTGGCGGCCTCCGCGCTCGACGCGGTCCGCACGAAGCTGCTGCCGGCCGCGACGGTCGCCACCCCCAACCTCGACGAGGTCGCCTGGCTGACGGGCGTCCGGGTCACCTCCGAGGCCGGCCTGCGGGACGCGGCGCGGGCGGTGCTCTCGTACGGCCCGCGCTGGGCCCTGATCAAGGGGGGCCACCTGGACGGCGACGCCGTGGACCTCCTGACGGACGGGTCGGAGGAGCACTGGCTGCGGGCGCCGCGGCACGACAACCGGCACACGCACGGGACAGGGTGCACGCTGGCTTCCGCCGTCGCGGCGGAGCTGGCGAAGGGGCTGTCCGTGCCGGAGGCGGTGGCGGCGGCGAAGACGTACGTGACGGGCGCGATCGCGGCGGGCTTCCCGCTGGGTGGGGGCATCGGCCCGGTGGACCACGGGTGGATGTTTCCCCGGCCCCGCCCCTTCCCGTAACCGGGGGCAAGCCCCCGGACCCCCTTGTCCGCGCT